>CAZONS010000205.1:0-6662 GCA_964581195.1 uncultured Thiobacillus sp.
GCGGTTCATCCCCGCTGGCGCGGGGAACACACTTAACGCACCTGATTGATTCCCCTGGGGAATTTCAGGCCGCTGAATTCTACCGATACTTTCTTGTTAAAGATCGCTGGCGGGTTCGGGCAGGAAGCTCACCAATTTCGCGCCATCCAGTTCCACGGGTACGCGGCGGTTGGCGCCCAATGTCTTGAAATCGAAGCCGGCTTCGTTGCTTGCGCGCCAGGCCATGACGGCGTTGCCTTCGCCGATGCCGGATTCGACCTGGGCCCAGATGTGTTCTCGCACCTTGACCGAATAGTTGCCCACGTAGACGCCGGCGCGAATCTCCAGTAACCAGACGGCTAGGCGGCCACGCAGGCGGGGTGGGGCGTTTTCAAGAACGATGACCAACATCGCCCAGCGGCTTTTCGTCGATGATGGCCGGGCCGACTTGTTCCGGCGCGGCCTGGGGCGGGTCGATGCCGCCGGCCGAGAGCATGTCTTCGATGCCGGGGATGATGCGTTCCAGCAGTTTCGTCTCGCGGAAGATGTCGCGGCAGCGCAGGCGGACTTCCCGCTCGGGGTTGCCCGTGGGCCGGGCCGCGACCTGGAAGGCGATGGGCACCACGGTCTCGAATTTGTAGATATCGGCGACGTCATAGACGAAGGACAGCGGCTTGCCGGTGTGGATGAAACCCACCGCCGGGGCATAGCCGGCCGCCAGCACCGCCGCTTCGGTGACGCCATACAGGGAAGCGGTGGCCGAGGAAAGACAGCGGTTGGGCAGGTCGGAAACGTCCCATGCGCTCGGGTCGTAATTGCGCGCCCGCCATTCGACGCCGTATTTCTTGGCGAGCCGTTTATAGGTCTCGCGCACGCGGGCGCCCTCGATGCCGCGCAGTTGCTCGACGGAGCGGCGTTGCGGCGGCTCCTCGCCGAAGCGCAGGGCGTACATTTTGCGCACGACCCGCAAGCGCAAGTCGTCGTCCAGCGCCAGTTTGGCCTGATAGAGCAGGCGGTCGGCGCGCGCGCCACCGGGCTGGCCGGCCGAATACAGGCGCACCCCGGCTTCGCCGATCCACACCAGCAGGGTGCCGACCCGCGCGGCCAGGGCGCAGGCGGCATGCGAGACGCGGGTACCCGGTTCCAGCATCAGACAGGCGACGCCGCCGACCGGGATGTGGGTGCGCACGCCGTTCTTGTCGACCACCACGAAGGCGCCATCGAGCACATCCAACTGGCCATGCTCGATGTAGAGGATGGAGAGGCGCTCCTTGATGGGGATGGGGCGCAGGGGCGGGAGAAGGTCGGCCATCAGAAGAAATCCTCTTCACGCTGGTGACGTACCGCCAGCACCGTCACGATTTCCTGGGCTTCGATCTCGTACAGCGCGACATAGCCGGAACGCCCGAATTCGATCACCAGTTCACGCAGGAAGGGGTTTTCCGGCAGCGCCTTGCGGCAGGCGAAGGGAAAACTTTGCAACAGGCCGATCGCCTGGGCGATGGCCGCGCGGGCGCGTTCGGCGGCGGGCAGATCCTGTTCCGCCAGGAAATCGAACAGACGCTGCAAATCGTCGGCCGCGCGTGGCGCGAAACGGACCTGATAGCTCACCGGGTGTCATCCACCTTGGCGCGGGCGCGCGCCAGCGAGGCGTCCAGGCGCGCCAGCACTTCGTCCGAGGAAACGTATTGCCCGGAAGCTTGCGCTTCCTCGCGCGCCAGCAAGCCGCGCTCGATAAACGCGCGCCGCGCCTCGCGCCGCGCGATGCTCATCTGAACCGCATCCAGGACAAACCCGGACAGACTTTCTCCGTCCCGCAACACGGCCTCGGCCGCCGCGCGCAATTCACTGCTCACCCGCAACGGCGGCAAAGTGGCATTTTTCATGATGGCTCCAGGTGTATTGCAGATGCGATGCAGTTTAGGGGCGAGGTAGATCGTCAACAAGCGCGGGCACGCGCGGTTGGCTGGAGAAATGGGATCGCTGCGACCACTGGTCAAGATGGACTCAAGCCAATGTCCAATCAGCCAGGGCCATGAGGCTGTCACTCGCGCCCACCTTGCGGACATAACGCGCATCGGCGGTGACCAGCGCCCCGCCGCCGATGATGGCGAGGGCGTGGTAGCTGGCATCGTAGAAAGTTACGCCATGCTGGCGAACCAATTCCAGGGCCAGGGTCTGGGTATCGGGTGTGGGCGGACGTGTCCAGGGCGTCAACAGGGACACCAGATAATCCATAGCCGCGCCGGCCTGATCCGGAATTTTCCGCGCTAGGATGTTGCCGGCCTCGTAGTACCAGAGCGAAGGCACGAGCAAGCGCACGCCACCGGACAGCGCGGATGCGGCGATGGCATTGGCCTGGGCGAGATATTCCTCCCCGGATTCCGGCAGCACCCACTTGAGCAGGGTCGAGGCATCGACCACGATAGTGTTCATCAGTGCGCGTCCCGGTCTTCGCGCACCCAGTCTTCACTATGGCCGGGACTGGGAGGCAAAGTCTGGCGCAAGGCCTGAAGGCGCTCCCAGGCATCGCGTTGCCGCCGCCTGAGCAGTTCCAGAGAAACCACTTCATTGACGAAACGGCTGCGCTCTCCGCCGGGAATGGCCTGGAACTGCTCCCAAACTTCATCGTCGAGCATGATATTGATGCGATGCGCCATTACGCTCTCCTGGTGTGTAACATTCATACACACTAATTGTATGTCAGGCTGCGCGTCGCACCAGCAACAGGCCGCAGCCGAAGGATTTGGCGGGGCCGATGCCGTTTTCCAGATGCTTGAGCAGCGCGTCCGGGTCTTGCACGCGGAGCAGTCCCTCGAAGGTCGCCATCGCCAATTTGCCGGCGCGATTGCCTTTGCGGAAATGCAGGGGCTCATGCGGCTGAACTGTGGCGGTTTCCAGCGTGGCAGCATCCGCCAACTTGCGGGCGAGCCAAGCGAGTTGTTCTTCATCGTGGAGCAAGGGCACTCGGCAGTTATCCGACACCTTGCCGGGCTTGGCCGCCTTCTCGGCATCGACGATGGTTCTGATGGGGTTGGCCGTGAGCAGGAAGGTCAGAACCTGATCCGTTTCCGGCTTGGGATGGATTTCCCGGCACCCCAACAGGGACACGTCGGCCACCGCTTGCGGCGACAGTCTCGACTGGAGCAGCAGCCGAATCGGTTTGCCGGGGCTCTTCTCCTCGAAGCGGTAGAGAAACCCCTGGCGCGGCGATTCCGCGTCTTGCCGGGTTTCGCGCGCCTGGCCGGGAAACAACGCCCACAGGCGGCGATGCACGTCGTAGGGGTTGCGGGCGCGTTGCCAGGGAATTTCGATGCGGGATAGAAACATGTCAGCCCTCCCCGACTTCGGAATGGACATAAACCTGGCGCGTGCCGAACTGGCGCTTTCTGGTGTGCATAGGGACATCCCGGATTTGCAGAGGTCGGTTGTTGGCGAGGGCTTCACCTTCCGTATAAATCACGCCGCAACCGGGCAACAGTCGTAGCGCCGCCTTGGCGTTCTCCGCCTCGGCCCAACCTTCGTACAAGGGTCGAGAAAGCGGGCAGGAACGACGGCCCAAAGTCGGGGTGTAACGTGGCCGTTTGATGGCGGCCGCGACCGTATCCAGGTTGACCGCCCCACCCGCCCGTTCACCCAGCGCCACGGTGAATACCGCGTCGAACAGGTATTCGCGGCGGGAAACGACTGGGTTCTTGTTGGCGGAACCGTCCACCTTGCGGGCGGCCAACACGGTATGGAAATCGGACAGCTTGAGCGGCTCCTTGCGAGGGAATCCATCACGGGCATCGCAAATGCCGAACTGGTCGGCGCGCACCGCAAATTCCAGGCTTTCCGCCAGGCTGGTCAGAGCGGCGGCATCTTGCCGGTCGATGCCCATGCAGGCGCCGATCAGCCCGAGGAGGCCGCTGCGGGTGGGAAACAGATGGCTGGGGCGGAAGTCCTCGAAGGTATGCCCGCCCCAGGCCTGCATGGGGCCGTCGAGTTTGAGGATGAGATAGCGGGGCATGGCCGCTCCTCAAACCTGGCCGTCGGCGGCGATCCAGTTTTCCAACGCGGGCAACGTAGCCAGCACGGGCAGTCCCTCGGGCCAGGAGATCGCGTTCGCACCCTTGGCTTCTTCAGTCCAGGGCGCGTCATCGAAGCGGAATGCCGCCGCCTGCTCGTCCAGGCCGTAAGCCCGGTTGAGCTTTTCCCAGTAACCGGCCATGAGCCGTTGCGACGGCGCCAGATAACCGCCGCCACTGTTGGCGCGCTTCACCGGCTTCTCGAAGGCATTGGCCAGCGACACCGGTACATCGGAAAAGCTGACGATGGCGAATTCCGCCAGGTTATCCGCCGCGAAGGGCTGGCGCTTGGCGCTGGGCACGACGGTGGCCAGCAGGTGTAGCAGGTGCTTGGCGATGTCCAGCGCCTTGGCGCGCGATTCGGCGGTTTCCGGGCTGTGGATGTCGTCGATCAAGCCCAGATTCACCTGCAACTGTTTCAGGTTGAGGCTGGCGTAGCGGTAGAAGACGCCGGCGGAAAATTCCTGGGTATTGAGGTGGCCGGCACCGGGGTCGTGCTCTTCCTGCTTGAGATCGTCCACGGCGGTGAACCAGTCCACATCCTGCGGTTCCACGGCGTGGGTGGTGATGGCATGGGCCAACGCCAGCGCGCCATCCACCGGCAGGCTGGTCATGAGTCCGCTGGTGGCCATGCGCCCGGACAGGGCGATATCGACGGCGCTGGCCAGCGCGGCGCGGAAGGGGCGCGAGTTCTTCTCGATTTCCTTTTCCAGTTTCTTGGCATCCACGCCCTCGGCCTGGGCGGCGGCGACGCGCTCGCAGAAAAACGCCACTTCATCCAGCGACCAGGGCGCCACGGCGCTGCTCTCCGCGCCATCGGCGATGCCCTCCGTCCCGGCCAGCAGTGCAAGCGCCTGGTCCACGACGGCGGGATCGAAGCGACCGGCCAGCTTGGCCTGGAACTTGATGCGTAACTTGTCCAGTTTGAGCGTCCGTATCGATGGCGCGCCCAGCCTGGCCGCGTAATAGGCACTGGTGCGCATTGCCCGCTTGAGCGACTGGCTGGAAATCCGCACCCGCTTGACCCCGCCGAAGATGGCGGTCTTCTGCATGTTCATGTCGTCCCGGTTGAGGCAGGAGGGGCTATGGGAAATGAGAACGTGGAAGTTGACGAAATTCTTGGCGGTGTTCATTTGCTGCCTCCTTTGGCGGGTTCGAATTTGGCGAGGTAATACTGTTCGACAAGTTGGCGCTTGGTCTTCGGCCCCCAAAACCAGAGGGTTTTCCAGAAATCCGACCAGTTCACGCGCGGCTTGACCTGCATGGCCAGGCGCCGGAACTGCTTGAGGTCGTTGGGCGCGTCGGCGCGGGCAATCTGCAACACGCGGGCCTCGGCGACGCCTTCCTTGAGCCATTGCTTCGCCAGACCAGGCGCGTTGTCCGCCTGCTCGCACCAGGGCAACAGGAAAGCCAGTCGGAGATGGCGGTCATCGAGCGGCTGGCCAGGAAACAGCCGGTAGATGGTGGCGTAATCGCGCAATTCCTCCGGCTCCGAAACCCGCCGCAATTCCGCCTGCTGGCCGGGCTTGAGGTGGTCGAAGGCGCGCCGCAAATGGGCGAAATCCGGCGTTTCTATGGTCATGTTCCCTCCGTGAGTTTGTCCAGTTCACTGTTCAGGCTGCGGCGTGCCCAGGCGATGATGGGGATGAGTTCCGGCTTGTGGGTGTAGGGGGTCGTCAAATCTTCGTAAATGGCCTTGCAGGTATCGGCGAGACGGCGGGTGAACTCCGCCTTGCCGGCTTGCCATTCCTTGAACGACAGCTTTTCGCGCAGTGTTTCGTGGAAATACGTTTCGGTCCGGGCGTAGAAGAGTTTGTCGCCGGTCTCGTGCAGCGGCACGCCGAGGCCCTTTATGCCCTTTTTGCTGTCTCCCTGTACGGCGTAGTACAGCCTGCCCCGCAAGACTTTCTTCGCATCGAGCCCCAGTTGCACCAACTGGCGCACCCGGTCGCGCCCCTCTTCCTCCCAGCCCTCGGCCAGGTTGAAGAATTCATGGCGCCGCTCCAGAACCGAGGCCTGCTTGGTGCGATAGCCACCCACCAGAAGATGCAGGCGACCTGGGAAGTTTTCTCCCGCATAGTTCACCGGCGCGGCGGGGATCGAGCCTTCCGCCGTGCCCTCGATCATGGGCTGCGGCACCACGAATGCGGTCAGGTGGGTCCAGCCCGGCGCGGTGGTGGTGAAAGAAACAAATTTCTCTTCCAGCACGCCGGCCTTCTTCACCATCAACCGCGCGCCATGCGGGTGCGGCCAGAGGCCATCGACGGTGAAGTTGAATTTCTCCTTGCGAAAACCGGCGTAGCTTAGGGCGCGCTCGCCGCCCAGCACCTCACAGGGCGCGTCTTCATCCGCGCGCACCAGTTCGACATGGGCCGGCTGCCAGAACAGTCCACGCGCCAGGCCGAGGTCATAGGCATTTAGGGTTTGCTTCTCGCGGATGGGGTCGACCCAGGTGGGCCGGTCCTTGGCGAAGTCAGGCTGGTAGCCCGGCAGATAGCTCTGAATGTTGGGCAAGGTCACCACGTTGCGCCAAAGGGTAGCGCGCAGATTCGGGCCACTGACCAGCGTGGTAATCGGCGCGCCGCCGCGCAGGCCACCCTTGAAGCCGCCGCCGAA
>CAZONS010000206.1:0-6637 GCA_964581195.1 uncultured Thiobacillus sp.
CGGCGACGATGGCCGCGCGCGCGGCCACCGACTTGCGGTTGAAGGTCTGGTCGAGCTGGTCCGCGGGCACCTCGCCTTCCCGCTCGTCCAGCATCTTGACGTAACCGCCCAGGGGGATGGCGGACAACGCCCATTCCGTGCCGTGACGGTCGCCATGGCGCGCGATGATCTGGCCGAACCCGACCGAGAAGCGCAAGACTTTCACGCCCATGCGGCGCGCGACCCAATAGTGGCCAAACTCGTGGAAGACGATGAGGATGGCCAGGGTGAGGATGAAGGCGAGGAGAGTGGTCATGGGGTCAGGGTGGCGTCGGCATCCTTGCCGGCGCTACATTCATGCGGACGCACGGGTAATCCAGGTTTCCGCTTCCCGTCGCGCGGCGGCATCGGCCGACATCAGGTCATCCAGCGAGTCGGCGGCCAGGCCGGCCAGGCGGCCGAGCACGGCTTCCAGACTGGCGGCGATGCCGAGGTAGGGAATGCGGCGGTCGAGGAAGGCGGCGACCGCGATTTCATTGGCGGCATTGAGCACGGCGGGCGCGGCGGCGCCGGCTTCCAGAGCCTGATAGGCCAGCTTCAGGCAGGGAAAGCGGGCGAAGTCGGGTGCTTCGAAGGTGAGTTGGCCGAGCTTCGCCAGGTCCAGCCAGGTCACCCCGGCCTCCACCCGCTCGGGATAGGCCAGCGAGTGCGCGATGGGAGTGCGCATGTCGGGGTTGGACAGTTGCGCCAGGACCGAGCCATCGAGGTATTCCACCATGCTGTGCACGATGCTCTGCGGGTGGATCACCACTTCGATCTGGTCCGGGCGGGCGTTGAACAGCCAGCGCGCCTCGATCACTTCCAGGCCCTTGTTCATCATGCTGGCGGAATCCACCGAGATCTTTTTGCCCATCACCCAGTTCGGATGCGCCACGGCTTCTTCCGGGGTGACGTCCTTCAGCGTGGCCACCGCGCGGGTGCGAAACGGCCCGCCCGAGGCGGTGAGCAGGATGCGACGGACGCCATGATGCGCCGGATGGCCATCGTAATCGGCCGGCAACGACTGAAACACGGCGTTGTGCTCGGAGTCGATCGGCAACAGCGTGGCATGGTGCTCGCGCACCGCTTCCATGAAGAAACGGCCGGCCATGACCAGGGTTTCCTTGTTCGCCAGCAACACGCGCTTGCCGGCGCGGGCGGCGGCCAGGGCGGGCCGCAGGCCGGCGGCGCCGACGATGGCGGCCATGACGCTGTCGACTTCCGGCAGGGCGGAGACGAATTCCAGCGCCTCCATGCCGCACAGGACTTCGGTCGGCGTGCCCGCCAACAGGCCTTGCAGCGCCATGGCCTTGTCGGCGTCGAGCACCACCGCGTAGCGCGGCTGGAACTGGCGGCACTGCGCGGCCAGCCTGTCGATCTGGTTCTGACCGGACAGCGCCACCACCCGGAAACGCTCCGGGTGACGGGCGACGACGTCGAGCGTGTTGACGCCGATGGTGCCGGTGGCGCCGAGGACGGTGAGGTTGCGAGGGGTCATTGCCATAGCAGCAGGAAACAGAGGGCGAGGGGGAGGACGGCGGTAAGACTGTCGATGCGATCGAGCACACCGCCGTGTCCGGGCAGCCAGTTGCCGCTGTCCTTGATGCCGGCCTGGCGTTTGGCGTGACTTTCGAACAGGTCGCCGAGGATGCTGGCCACGAACAGGATCAGCGCGAAGCCCAGCAGGGCGAAACTGTGCGCGAGCGTTTCCCGCCAGGCGAAGACGCTGATCAGGACGACGTAGACGGCGACCGCGAGCGCCGCGCCGATGGCGCCTTCCCAGGATTTTCCGGGGCTGATGCGGGGCGCGAGCTTGTGTTTGCCGAAGCGGCGGCCACTGAAGTAGGCGGCGCTGTCGGCGATCACCGCGAGCAGGATGCAGGCGAGCAGGAACAGGGGGGAATGATCATGCAGATGGATGGCGGCAAAGCCGGTGGGAATCAGCAGCAGCCAGCCCAGCAAGGCGCCGCCCGGACCACTGGCGATCGGCCAGCCGCGCGCCAGCCAGACTGGCGCCAGAAACAGCCAGAACAGCGCGGCGAGGCCCGCGACCATTTCCCGGGGGGCGAAGACATGGACCCCGAGGGTGAGCACGGGCGTGGCGAGGGTGTAGGCGAGACGGGCGCCGCCGCCGAATCTCGCCAGGGCGGCCCACTCCCAGGCGCCCAGACCGACGATGAACAGCATCAGCGCGGCCCAGCCCGGGGTGGGCAGACCGAGCAGCGCGGCCAGGAAGACGCCGCCGAGCGCCAGACCCGTCAGGATGCGCTGCCTAGCGCTGGACAAGTTGTTCGCTGGTACGGCCAAAGCGACGCTCGCGTTGTTGATAGGAGACGATGGCCAGATCCAGTTCCCTGGCGTTGAAGTCCGGCCAAAGGGTGTCGGTGAAATAGAGTTCGCTGTAGGCCAGTTGCCAGAGCAGGAAGTTGCTGATGCGCTGTTCTCCGCCGGTGCGGATGAAGAGATCGGGTTCCGGCGCGTAGTGCAGCGCCAGACGGGAGGCCAGGGCCTCCTCGCTCAATTCCTGTCCGGGATGCTCCCGCAGCCATTGGTTGACAGCCTGCAGGATGTCCCAGCGGCCACCGTAGTTGGCGCAGACGGTCAGGGTCAGTCGGGTGTTGGCCGCGGTCCGTTCCTGTCCCTCCGCGATCAGTTCGCGCAGGCGCGGGTCGAAGCGGGAGAGGTCGCCCACCACCTTCAGGCAGACGCCATTGCGGTGCATCTTGCCGACTTCGCGTTCCAGCGCGGTGACGAACAGCTCCATCAGACGCGAGACTTCTTCCTCCGGACGGCGCCAGTTCTCGGAACTGAAGGCGAACAGGGTCAGGTAGTCGACGCCACGGTCCAGACAGGCCTGAATCACGTCGCGGACCCGCTTCACGCCCTGGGCGTGACCGGCAAACCGGGGCAGCAGGCGCTTTTTCGCCCAGCGGCCGTTGCCATCCATGATGACCGCGATGTGCCGTGGAATTTCCACCGCCTTGGGGATGTCGGCCGTGCTGCTGCTGAATAGGCGTTTGATCATGATGGGGGAGCCCGTGGCTACCAGTGGGTGGACGGCGGGCGTCGCAACGCGCGGTCGGCCACCTTCCGGCTCACACCGCCATCAAATCCTTTTCTTTTTCGACCAGTGCCTTGTCGAGTTCGGCGATGTACTTGTCGGTGAGCTTCTGGATGTCCTCGGTGGCGCGGCGCTCCTCGTCCTCGGAGGCTTCCTTGTTCTTCACCAGTTCCTTCAGATGCGCGTTGGCGTCACGGCGGATGTTGCGCACCGCGACGCGGGCGTTTTCGGTCTCGCCCTTGACCACCTTGATCAGATCGCGGCGGCGCTCTTCGGTGAGGGGGGGCATCGGCACACGGATCAACTCGCCCATGTTGGCCGGGTTGAGACCGAGATCGGAATCACGAATCGCCTTTTCGATCTTGGCGGCCATGTTCTTTTCGTATGGCTGCACGCCGATGGTGCGGGCGTCGATCAGACTGACGTTGGCCACCTGATTGACGGGTACCGGCGAGCCGTAATACTCCACCATGACGTGATCGAGGATGCCGGTATGGGCGCGGCCGGTGCGGACCTTCATCAGGTCATGCTTCAGCGCTTCCAGCGACTTTTTCATCTTGTCCTCGGCGGACTTCTTGATGTCGGCGATCATGTGCTCGGCTCCTTGTCTGTTTTAGAACACCACGCGGGTGCCTTCCGCCTCGTCCAGCACCACGCGACGCAGGGCGCCCGGCTTGAAGATGCTGAATACGCACAGCGGCAGTCTCTGCTCGCGGCAGAGCGCGAAGGCGGCGGTGTCCAGAACGCCCAGATTGCGGGCGATGGCTTCGTCGAAAGTCAGTTGCTCGTAACGCGTGGCCGTCGGATCCTTTTTCGGATCGGCGGTGTAGACCCCGTCCACCTTGGTCGCCTTGAGCATCAGGTCGGCGCCGATCTCGGCGCCGCGCAGCGCGGAGGCCGTATCGGTGGTGAAGAAGGGATTGCCGGTGCCGCCACCGAAGATGACCACGCGGCCCGCCTCGAGATGCCTGATCGCGCTGTCGCGCTCGAATGGCTCGCCCACATGGGCGATGGTGACGGCGGTCTGCACCCGGGCCTCGACACCGGCCGCCATCAGTCCATCCTTGAGCGCGAGCGCGTTCATGACGGTGGCCAGCATGCCCATGCTGTCGGCGGTGGCGCGATCCATTCCGGACAGGGCGCCGGTGGCGCCACGGAACAGATTGCCGCCACCCACCACGATGCCGACCTGGACGCCCAGTTCAGTCACTTCCTTGATCTGGGCAACCATGCCGGCCATGGTGTCGGCGTGGTAACCAAAACTGTCCGGGCCCATCAGGGCCTCGCCGGAGAGTTTGAGGAGGATGCGTTTGTGCATGGCTGGCGGTTGAAGGCGGGTGGGCACGCGGCTTGCGGCTCGACGGCGACCACTCGCTGATGGATCAGACCTTCGCGGCGGCGGCCACTTCGGCGGCGAAGTCGGTGACCTTCTTCTCGATGCCTTCGCCGACGATGAACATGCTGAAACCGTGGCACTGCGCGTTGTTGGCCTTCAGCACCTGCTCGATGGTCTGCTTGTCGTCCTTGACGAAGGGCTGCGAGAGCAGGGTCACTTCCTTCAGGAACTTCTGCACGGTGCCCTCGGCGATCTTCTCCAGCATGGCTTCCGGCTTGCCGGCTTCCTTGGCCTTCTCGATGGCAACACGACGCTCGGTGTCGATCAGTTCCTGGGAGACGCCGGAGGCATCCAGGGACTTGGGCTTGGAAGCGGCGATGTGCATGGCGATATCCTTGGCCATGCCTTCGTCGCCGCTGATGTCGACCAGGACGCCGATCTTCTTGCCGTGGATGTAACTGGCGAACTTGCCCTGCGCGTCCATGCGGACGAAGCGGCGGACGGACATGTTTTCACCGATCTTGCCGACCAGCTCGGTACGGACTTCTTCCACGGTCTTGCCGGCATAGGGCAGGGCGGAGAGGGCGGCCACGTCGGCGGGGTTCTGGTTCAGCACCATGTCCGCCAGGGCGCTGGTGAGCGCCAGGAAGTCGTCGTTCTTGGCGACGAAGTCGGTTTCACAGTTCACTTCCACCATCGCGGCGTGCTTGCCGTCGGCGCTGATGCCGATGGCCACGACGCCCTCGGCGGCGACACGGCCGGCGCTCTTGGCGGCCTTGTTGCCGAAACGAACGCGGAGGATCTCCTCGGCTTTCTGCATGTCGCCGGCGGCCTCGGTCAGCGCCTTCTTGCAGTCCATCATGGGGGCATCGGTGCGCTCGCGCAGTTCCTTGACCATGGATGCGGTGATTTCCGCCATTTTGCTAACTCCTGTTTTCCGTATTGAAAAACGCCCCGGTCATCGGGGCGTCTAGAAAATCCATCCCGGCACGAATTCGCAAATCCGCAGCCAGGCTGTCTCCATCACTCGGCGGCGACGCCTTCCTCGACCTCGACATACTCGTCGTCACCCGCCGCGACCATCTCCTCGATGACCTGGGTCTTGCCTTCCAGGATCGCGTCGGCCAGGCCGCGGGCATACAGGCGAATGGCGCGGTTGGAGTCGTCGTTGCCGGGGATGACGTAATCGACACCGATCGGGCTGTTGTTGGAATCGACCACGCCGATGACCGGGATGCCCAGTTTGGCGGCCTCGGTGATGGCGATCTTCTGGTAGCCGACGTCGACCACGAACAGGGCGTCGGGCAGACGCTCCATGTCCTTGATGCCGCCCAGGCTCTGCACCAGCTTGTCGTATTCGCGCTGCACGAGCAGGGCTTCCTTCTTGGACAGGGTGCCTTCGCCGAGCTGGGCTTCCAGGTCCTTCAGGCGCTTGACCGACTGCTTGACCGTCTTGAAGTTGGTCAGCATGCCGCCGAGCCAGCGGTGAGAGACGAAGGGCATGCCACAGCGGGTGGCTTCCTCGGCCATGATGTCGCGAGCCTGGCGCTTGGTGCCGACGAACAGGATGGAACCCTTGTTGGAAATCAGACGACGCGCGAAAGTGGCGGCCTCGTTGAACAGAGGCAGGGTCTTTTCCAGGTTGATGATGTGGATCTTGTTGCGATGGCCGAAGATGTACGGCGCCATCTTCGGGTTCCAGTAACGGGTCTGGTGGCCGAAATGGACACCGGCTTCAAGCATTTGACGCATGGTTACGGACATGACTACTCCTTGGTTAAGGTTGGGCCTCCATCCCCCGACGAACCCGCTGCGGGCACCTTAACGCGGGGGGATGTGTGGATTACGCCGTGTGACGGTTCCGGCTGATTGCCGGGGTGCCGCACGAACAGCGCCGCGCATTCTAGCAGGGGGGCGACTTCAGCGGCAACCGCGCGCTTGCATCCCTGGCCGATGCGGGGCGCGCGCGCGCGAGGGCGTTCATCCTGCCCATTCATATAGCGGGCATCGCCGGGGCGGGGTGTGCTGGCGTCCTCATCTCGAAACAGGAAGGAAAAGTGTGAATTTCTTCTTGCGGTAACGAAAGGTCGTGGCTACAATGCTCGGACTTTGCAGATGGCCTCAAACGAGACCTGACGGCAACGATCAAGTAGTACAAGCAACACATGGAGTGGTAGTTCAGTCGGTTAGAATACCGGCCTGTCACGCCGGGGGTCGCGGGT
>CAZONS010000207.1:0-6527 GCA_964581195.1 uncultured Thiobacillus sp.
AGATAGGGATTGGGCGCGCCCGCCATCGGCATGGGCGGGTAAGGCATGGCGGTTTGCGCATGGGCCGGCGCGACGCACAGGCAGGCAAGGATGGAAAGCAGGCTGCGGATGATGGTGTGTTGCATGGGATTCTCCTCAGGCGATTGGATGTGCGGTGATGCCTCGTCGCGACCGCCTCCCCGGTCGCGGGCGGGTCGTAGGGTAACCGAACTCATGGTTCGGCTGTTGCCCGAAAGTGGCGCCGGAATGCCGGCGTTCAGTCAGGCCGGGCCTGACCGGCCAGGTCGAGGGTGGCCACGACGCTATTGCCCGTGCCCCGATAATCCAGCGTGGTGAAGCTCAGTTTGCGCGCCATGGCGATGCCGCGGCCGTGAGGATCGAAGATGCGGGCGGGATCGAATTCCAGATAATGCGTCCAGTCGAAGCCCTCACCCTGATCGCTGATGGTGAAGCGAAGGGCCGCCGGCTGGCGCTCGAACAGGACCTCGACGTAACGCTCGCGGTATTCCGGCAGATCGATGCGGTGATCGAGCTCCTCCTGCCAGCGGTTTTCCAGCAGCAGCCGGGTCTTGTCGCGGTAGGAGAGGCCGAGATTGCCGTGCTCCACGGCGTTGATCAGCAGTTCCTGCAGACCGATGGCCAGGGTGGCCGGGTCCGTGGCCGCCTGCGCGAAATAATGCGCGAGCAGACGCGCCTCCTCGACCGAGCGGAAACGAAAGCGGCCTTCGCACAGAAAGTTGAACGGTTGCTCGGCATGACGTACCAGTTCCCGCAATTGGCGATAGTCATGACACTGCTCGATCGCGGCGTTGACCACGGCCACCAGCAGGTCCGGCTTGAACGGCTTGGTGAGGTAGTAATGGGCACCCTGATCGATGCCTTCCTGGATGCTGGCGGGACTGGTCTCACCGGTTTCCATGACCACCGGGATGTCCCGCAGCGTCGGTGTTTCCTTGACCTTGCGCAGCAAGGCCAGGCCATCCATGCGCGGCATGTTGCGGTCGGTCAGGATGACGTCGAAAGCGCTGTCGCTCGCATTCAGGCGCTCCCAGGCCGCCAGGCCATCGCCCAGGGTGACGACCTCATGGCCCACGGCCCTAAGCGCGTGCTCGATCAGCAGGGCGATGATGGCGTCATCCTCCACCAGCAGGACACGACCTACGCTCATTGATATGTCTCCTCGGTTCGGTTTCCCGCGAAGATACGCCGAGTTTCCTCGCGGTCAACGCCTTCCCCGCCCCGGCGAGCGCGGCACCGGGAGGGCGATAATCCCGGAAACCCATTCGTAGCGGTTTTCCATACTGTTTTTCCGCAGTGCAGCAAGCTACTATCCCGCGCCTGCGATCCCGATCAACCGTCCCGAGGTGACAGCATGAGCGACCTGAACCAGAAAGCACTCGACTACCACGAGTTTCCCCGCCCGGGAAAAATCTCCGTCGAATCCTCCAAACCCTGCACCACCCAATACGACCTCTCCCTTGCCTACACCCCCGGTGTCGCCGAACCGGTGCGCGAGATCGCCAAGAACCCGGAAAACGCCTACCGCTACACCAACAAGGGCAACCTGGTCGCGGTCATCACCGACGGCACCGCCATCCTCGGCCTCGGCAACCTGGGGCCCCTGGCCAGCAAGCCGGTCATGGAAGGCAAGGGCATCCTGTTCAAGCGCTTCGCCGGCATCGACGTCTTCGACATCGAAGTCGCCGCCCCCAGCGTCGCAAGCTTCATCGAAACCGTGGTCAACATCTCCCCCACCTTCGGCGGCATCAACCTCGAAGACATCGCCGCGCCCCACTGCTTCGAGATCGAGGCAGCCCTCAAGGCCCGCCTCGACATCCCCGTCTTCCACGACGACCAGCACGGCACCGCCATCGTCATGTGCGCCGGCCTGCTCAACGCCCTCGAAGTGCAAGGCAAGAAACTCGACGACATCAAACTGGTCTGCCTCGGCGCCGGCGCCGCCGGCCTCTCCTGCATGCGCCTCCTCATCGCCATGGGCGGCAACAAGGCCAACATGACCCTGGTCGACAGCAAGGGCGTCATCCACAGCGGCCGCACCGACCTCAACGCCCACAAGAAGGAATTCGCCAAGGACACCGACATGCGCGGCCTCGCCGACGCCATGAACGGCGCCGACGTCTTCATCGGCGTCTCCGGCCCCAACCTGGTCAGCGCCGAAATGGTCAAGAGCATGGCCGCCAAGCCCATCCTCTTCGCCATGGCCAACCCCGACCCGGAAATCACCCCCGCCCAGGTCCACGCCGCTCGCGACGACGCCCTCATGGCCACCGGCCGCTCCGACTACCCCAACCAGGTCAACAACGTCCTCGGCTTCCCCTACATCTTCAAGGGCACCTTCGACGCCCGCGCCAAAGCCATCACCCAACCCATGATGATCGCCGCCGCCCAGGCGCTGGCCGCCCTCGCCCGCGAACCGGTCCCGGCGGAAGTGCTGGAAGCCTACAAGCTCGACAGCCTCGAATTCGGCCGCGACTACATCATCCCGAAACCCTTCGACCCCAGGCTGATCGACCGCATCCCGCCCGCGGTCGCCGCCGCCGCCAAGGCGGATTGAGCACCCACTCCCCCCTTTACCAAAGGGGGGCATGGGGCAAAGGCCATACCTTAGACACAGCGGTTGCGCCAGACCCCTGGTCGGGTTTGCTTCCTCCTTTGAAAAGGGGGAGTGAGCGGGCAGTCGGCGGGGGGCTGGCGCTTTGGAGAAATCTCACTCCGGCCCCAATGGCGCCACTTAAGCAATACGATGCCAACTCCCCCCTTTACCAAAGGGGGGCCGGGGGGGATTTCTCCACCGTCGCCAAATGGCAACCTCCCCATCGTGCTGACACCCCCCCTGCCAGCGCATCTGAGCCATTGTTTCTACGCCTTTCGGCCAATGCCGGAATCGCATCCCGCGTGATAGCCTGAACCCCACTAAGCCACGCGATAACAAAGCGGACATCGATCCGCCGCCGCGCCGGCAACACAGGTAAATCCGTAACAGGGCGATTCGAGGGGGCGGGGGTGGAACACCTTTTTCGCTATTGGGGCAAGGCGGACGCGAACTACGCGGGAGAGCCGAAATGGCACCCGCTGGTTTATCACTGTCTGGATGTGGCGGCGGTGGGGTTGGTCTGGCTGGAATCCAGCGTAGCCATACGGGCGATATTTCGGGCCGCGTTTGCCCGGTCGAGCGCCGATACCACACTGATACACGGCTGGTTGCCCTTCTTTCTGGCGCTGCATGACATCGGCAAGTTCGACATACGTTTCCAGTTCAAGGCACCGGAGGCGCTGAAGTCGTGTTGGCCGGCGTTCGACCCCAAAGACGCCGACCCCAAGGATGCCAAGGGTTTTGACCACGGCAGGCAAGGGCTGAACTGGGCCTGTCAGGAGTATTGCGATTGGGTGGACGCCCCCGCCGCCAGCCAACGCGGACTTGATCTGTGGCTGCCCTGGCTTCAGGCGGTCAGCGGGCACCATGGCGAGTGGTCGCGGCCTGACCTGGCGGCACTGGAGGCGGAGGAGCACATCATCGAACATGACCGCCTCGCTCGCCGGGAGTGGGTCCAAAGCCTGGCCAATCTGTTCCTTTCACCTCTTGGCTTGACCCTGGCCGATACACCGCCGACCTGTTCGACTGGCGCGCAGCACCTGCTCGCCGGCTTCTGCTCGGTGTGTGACTGGATTGGTTCCAACACAGGCGTTTCCCCCTATGCGCGGATCGCGCCTGGCGCCACCCTGGAAAGCTATCTGACCGCGCGCCGCAAGGACCTCTCGGACAAAGGGTGGTTGTCCCGTCTGGGCCTGCTTCACGACGTAAAGCCCTACGCGACGGTAGCCTCGCTGTTGCGGCCTGGCGAGCGCCCTCGCGGGGTGCAGACCCGGGTGGACGAACTTGCCGTCGAACCCGGTTTGACGCTGATCGAGGCGCCCACCGGCAGCGGCAAGACCGAAACGGCGCTGGCTTATGCCTGGCGTCTGCTGGAAGCCGGCCATGCCGATTCCATCGTCTTCGCCCTGCCCACCCAGGCCACGGCCAACGCCATGCTGGCGCGGGCGAAAGCCTTCGCCGCCAAGGCCTATGGTGACGCGCCCGCGAACCTGATCCTCGCGCATGGCAAACGCGCCTTCAACCATGACTTCGAACGACTGGTGGAAAGCGGCCGGAGCACGACCGCGCAGGGGCGCGAGGAGGCGGGCGCGCAGTGCGCCGAATGGCTGGCGCAAAGCCGCAAGCGAGTATTTCTCGGGCAGATCGGCATCTGCACGGTGGATCAGGCCTTGCTGTCCGTCCTGCCGGTGCGGCACAAATTCGTGCGCGGCTTCGGCCTCAACAAATCGCTGCTCATCGTCGATGAAATTCATGCCTACGACGCCTACATGTATGGCCTTTTGGGCGAAGTCCTGCGGCGGCAGCGGGCGACCGGCGGCAGCGCGATCTTGCTGTCCGCCACCCTGCCATCGGGCGTGCGCAACAAGCTGTTGGCCGCCTGGGGCGTGGTCAGCGAAAAAGTGGACGACTACCCCGCCATCTGGTGCGCACCTTCCCGCCTGGGCGGCGAGACGGTCCAAGCCCTTGATCCCATCACGCTTGCCGAGGAACAGTGGCCTCGTGAGTGCCGGGTGGGCATCGAGTCGTTGCGCCTGCCCGACGCGCTGCCGGATGAAGCCTTGCTCGATCGCATCGTCGCCGCGGCCGAAGCCGGCGCGCGGGTGGCGGTCATCCTCAACCTGGTGGACGCGGCCCAGGCCACCGCGCGTCGGTTGCGGGAAAAGACCACTTTGCCGGTCGATATTTTTCATGCCCGTTACCGCTTTCTGGACCGGCGCGAAAAAGAAGCGACGGTGCTGAAGGATTACGGCCGCGATGCCGCGCGCGACGGCGGCCGCATTCTCGTCGCCACCCAGGTGGTGGAGCAAAGCCTGGACCTGGATTTCGACTGGATGGTCACGCAAACCTGCCCGGTGGATTTGCTGTTCCAGCGCCTTGGTCGTCTGCATCGGCACGAATGGCGCAAAGACCGCGCGCCCGGCTTTACGGCGCCGTCATGCACCGTGGTGAGCGTGGAGGGCGAGGACTACGGCGTGCTCGAACTGATCTACGGCAATGCGCGGGTCTTGTGGCGCACGGACCGGCTTCTGGCGGAAAACGCGCACGGCGGCATCGTGTTTCCAGTGGCCTATCGGACATGGCTCGAATCCGTCTACGGCGAAGAGGGCTGGCCCGACGAGCCGCCGGCCATCACCAGGAACTTTGACGACTGGTGGGGGAAACAACGCGCCGCCATCCAGGATGCCCAGGCCATGATCAGCACGCCCAGGCTGCGCCAGTTCGACGACGACCCCGTCATTACCATCAAGACACGCGACGGCGAAATGAGCCTGAACGTGCTGCCCCTACGGGAAGATGGGCGCCTCCTGGATGGCACGGACCTGAGCGCCCCGGACGAACACCAGCAGGCCGAAACCCGTGAACTCAACCTCGTGCCCGTGCCCGCCAGTTGGCGAAATGTCCTTCGGGACAATGCAATTACTTTCGATGAAAACGGCCACTTCCCGCTGCCACTCAGGGCGCAAGGTGTGGCTCACGTGGTGAGCCTCAAGGAGGGGAAAATGCTGCGCTATACGACTGACTTTGGATTGGAAAGGGTGGAATCCCCGGCAGAGAGTTCTGCCGGGGAAAGCCCCACAGGAGTGGGGAACTAAACCGATCTAGCTGAACGTAGAGCCCGTATCACGGTTCATCCCTGCTGCCGCAAGGAATGTGAGTAGGTTAAAGTGAGTATCGGATGATGTAAAGCACGTATCACTTGTATTTATTAAATTGGCCTTTAAACTCCAGTCCTATCAAGTGGGAAAGGAGTGGTTATGAGCGACTTGTTCAATGCCATCAGCGGACTGATTGAGGCGCTGTCCAAGGTAGGGCCGATGGGCGTGGCTGCTTTGGCGCTACTCGTAGCGTTGGCGGCGATCCTGATTCTTGGCGGGAGGTAACGTGGATTTGCTGCAATCGAACTGGATTCCCACCCGCGCCAACCACGGCGCGGGCACCTTCCAACGGCTTACCCTGGAGGAACTTCTCTGCGCCGAGGGCGACTGGCGCGTCAGCCTGCCGCGCGACGACCTGGAACTGGCCTGCATCCAGCTTCTGGTGTGCATGGTCCAGGTCATGTTCCTGCCGGAAGATAAGGCGCGGTTGCGGCAACTGGCGGGCACACCGCTCAAGCCCGAGCAACTGGCCGACGCCATCAAGCCGTTTGCCGACTGGTTCGATCTGGCGCATCCCACGCAGCCGTTCATGCAAACCCGTGGCGTCAAGGCTGCGGAGGACACGCCCATCCAGAAACTGCTGATTGGCCTGCCGGAAGGTAACAACCATGCCTTTTTCAACGAAGTCGGCGAGGTCACCCGGCTCGGCACGCCGGTGGCCGCCATCGCCTTGTTCAACCAGGCTGTCAACAGCCCGAGTTTCGGCGGCGGCTTCAAGGGTGGCCTGCGCGGCGGCGCGCCGATTACCACGCTGG
>CAZONS010000208.1:0-6509 GCA_964581195.1 uncultured Thiobacillus sp.
CGCCGCCGTCCTTGCGGACTTTCCACTGGTCGGCCGGGATGTCGGTCAGGCTGTGGCCATCGAACTGGGTGATCCAGCGGTTCTTGGCGATCTCGATGTAGTCGCCCAGGCCGGGGGTTTCCCGGTGCGCGGTCACACGCACGCCGGCGATGCGGCCGTCGGCATGAATGCCCACCAGCAGGCGGATTTCGCCGGCATAGCCATCGGGGGCGGCGGCTTCGAGCACCACGGCGGTCGGCGTCTCCCCCTTGCGCGCGACGTAGGCGAGGCCCGGGCGCTTGAGGCCGAGCAGGGCGTCCACCGGCAGTGGGCGGGCGCCGCCCACGAGGTCGTTGTCGAAACTGCCGGCGGGCAGGGTTTGCGAGATCAGGGCCAGCTTTTCCGCCTGTTCGCTGGCTTCGATGGCGGGGCGGGTGAGGGTGAACGCGCCTGAGAGCAGGCCGGCGCCGACCACGGAAAACAGCAGGAGGGTCAGCGCGGTGGACAGGGTTTCGCGGATTGCCGGGGTCATTGGCCTGCCCTCATGCCTGTCCCCGCTTGCCGCCGTGCTTGTGGCCGAACACGCGCGGCTGGGTGTAGGCGTCGATGAAGGGCACCGCGACGTTCATCAGCAGCACGGCGAAGGCGACGCCGTCGGGATAGGCGCCATAGGTGCGGATGATGACGGTGAGGAAGCCGGCGACGCCGGCGTAGATCAGCTTGCCCAGCGGCGTGCTGGAGGCGGTGACCGGGTCGGTGGCGATGAAGAAGGCGCCCAGCATGGCGCCGCCGGAGAGCAGGTGGAACAGCGGGCCGGCGTGCTGCGCGGGGTCGAGCAGGTGCAGCGCGGCGGCGGTGGCGACGAGGCCGGCGAGGAAGGCGAAGGGGATGTGCCAGGTGGTGACGCGGTTGCCGACCAGCAGCAGGCCACCGGCGAGATAGGCGAGGGCGACGATTTCCTGGCCGCGTCCGCCGGCCCAGCCGAAGATGGGCAGGTCCAGGATGCTGGCGGCGTCCTTGCCGAGGCGGACCTGGGTCTTCCAGGTGTCGAGCGCGGTGGCGGAGGTGTAGGCATCCGGGCTGATCGAGCCGGCGCCGGCGAAGACCAGGTCGAAGGCTTCCCAGAGGTCGGGCGTGACGTGGGCGACGCCCAGTGGGGCGACCCATTGCGTCATGTACACCGGGAAGCTGACGATCAAGGCCGCGTAGCCGACCATCGCCGGGTTGAACAGGTTCTGGCCGAGGCCGCCATAGAGGTGTTTCGCCACCACCACGGCGAAGAAGACACCGGCCAGATAGAGCCACCAGGGGGCCAGTGTCGGCAGGGCCAGGGCCAGCAGGCAGGCGGTGACCAGCACCGAGCCGTCGCTGAGGAAGGGCTTCAAGGGCATGCCGCGCATCAGCAGGAACAGGGCTTCGAAGCCGATCGCGAAGGCGGTACAGAGCAACAGGCTGACGACGATGCCGGGGCCGAAGAACCAGATGTGGGCGATGACGCCGGGGATCAGCGCCGCCAGCACCTTCAGCATGACCACGGTGACGGAGTTGTTCCCGCGCAGGATGTAGGGGGAGCCGTTCATGCGTGATTCCCTTCATTTCCCGCGAGCGAGAATGAAGGGCCCTGTAGCGCAGGCGTCTCGCCTGCGTTTTTTTGCCTACAAGCTGGATTCCCGCCTGCGCGGGAATGACGGTGTTGGTATGGGATGCCTGTGCTCATTGGCCAGCCTCTTTCTCCACAACCGGATCCGCGTGAACCCGGCGCGCCTCGATCTCCGCGATCTGCTTTTCCACCGCCGGCGGCAGGTTGTCCGTGTTGCGCGGGGTGACGCCTTCCTTGGCCTTTTTTGCGCGTTCCAGGGCGGCCTGCAGGATGGCCTTCTTGCGCTCCGCTTCCGGGTCGGCGCTGCTTTCCGCGCCTTCCGCGGCGGCTGCCGCGGCGGCGTCCCGCGCCTTGTTCTCGGCGACCTTGGCGGCGAGTTTTTCCGCCTTTTCCCGCTTCTCCCGCTCCAGGCGGAATTCCTTGAATTCGTGGCGGGCGCGGGCCTGGTCGGCGTCATGCTTGTGCCGTTCGCGTTCCCAGATCTCGCTCTTGGCGAAGCGGAAGAAATCCACCAGCGGTATGTGGCTGGGGCAGACATACGAGCAGCAACCGCATTCGATGCAGTCGAACAGGTCGTAGCTCTGGGACTTGCCGAAATCCTTGGCGCGGGCGAACCAGTACATCTCGAACGGTTGCAGGTCGGCCGGGCAGGCGCGGGCACAGGCGCCGCAGCGGATGCAGGGGAGCACGACGGGCGCGGGCGGGAACAGATCGGGATGCTTGACGATGATGCAGTTCACCGCCTTGGTCAGCGGCGCCGTGTGGTCTTCCAGATCGAAGCCCATCATCGGGCCGCCGACCAACTGGCCGCTGGCGCCGGGCAGCGCGCCGCCCGCCGCGCGCAGCAGGTCATCCACGGGGGTGCCCAGGCGCACCTCGTAGTTGCCGGGGCGGGCGACATGGCCGGTGACGGTCACCACCCGCGAGAGCATCGGCTCGCCCAGGACGATGGCGCGATACAGGGCGTAGGCGGTGCCGATGTTGAACACCTGGACGCCGACATCGGTGGAGCGTCCACCCGTGGGGGTTTCCTTGCCGGTCAGGATGTAGGTCAGTTGTTTGCCGCCGCCGGTGGGGTAGAGGGTGGGCACGGCGATGACTTCGACCTCGGCGGTGGCGGCGGCGCGCATGGCGGCGAGCGCTTCCGGCTTGTTGTCCTCGATGCCGATGAGCACTTCGCGGGCGCCCAGCATGTGCCGCATCACCGCCACGCCTGCCAGGATCTCCGCCGCCCGCTCGCGCATCAGTCGGTCGTCGCAGGTGATCCAGGGTTCGCACTCGGCGCCGTTGAGGATCAGGGTGTCGATGCCGCCGCCTTCCGGATTGAGCTTGATGAAGCTGGGGAATACGGCGCCGCCGAGGCCGGCGAGGCCGAGGTCGCGGATGCGGTTGCGCAGCGCGGAGGGGTCGAGCGCGCGCCAGTCCAGCGGCTGGAATTCGACGGCCTGGTCGAGTCCGTCGGATTCGATCACCACGCACAGGTCGGCCAGGCCGGAGGGGTGCGGCACCTCATGCGGCGCCACCGCGACGACACGGCCGGAGGTGGGGGCGTGGACGGCGGTGGAGACGTAGCCCTCGGCGGCGCCGATCATCTGCCCGCGCAGCACCGTGTCGCCGGCCTGCACCAGCGCCCGCGCCGGCGTCCCGATATGCTGGCGCAACGGCACCACATAGCGTGGCAGCAGCGGCAGGGGGGCGATGGGGCTGGCGTTGGACACTGCCTTGTGCCCTTCGGGATGGACGCCGCCGTTGAAGGTGAAGAGTTTGCGGGTCATTCCACGCGCTTGATCATGTGGATGGGATAACGCCACTTCCAGGTGGCCACGTCTTCCTTGATCACTTCCATCTTGATGCAGTCGACCGGGCAGGGCGGCAGGCAGAGTTCGCAGCCGGTGCACTGGTCGGCGACGATGACGTGCAACTGCTTGGCGGCGCCGACGATGGCGTCCACCGGGCAGGCCTGGATGCACAGGGTGCAACCGATGCAGGTGTTGTCGTCGATCACCGCCACCGCCTTGGGTTTCGGTTCCAGCCCCTCGCCCAGCGGCTTCGGTTCGACCCCGAGCAGTTCGGCCAGATGCCTGACGCCTTCCTCGCCGCCGGGCGGGCACTTGTTGATGTCCGCCTCGCCACTGGCGATGGCCTCGGCATAGGGCTTGCAGCCGGGGAAGCCACACTGGCCGCACTGGGTCTGGGGCAGCACCGCGTCGATCTTCTCCACCAGTGGGTCGTCCTCGACGCGATATTTGATCGACGCCCACCCGAGGATGCCGCCGAGCACCAGGCCGATGCCCGCCATGACCAGGATGGCCGACAGCATTATTTGATCAACCCCGCGAAGCCCATGAAGGCGAGGCTCATCAGGCCGGCGGTGATCATGGCGATGGAGGTGCCCTTGAACGGTTTCGGCACTTCGGCGGCATCCAGGCGTTCGCGCATGGCGGCGAACAGAACCAGCACCAGGGTGAAACCGAGGGCGCCGCCCAAACCGAAGAACAGCGATTCCATGAAGTTGTGCCGCTCCATGACATTGAGCAGCGGAATGCCCAGCACGGCGCAATTGGTGGTGATCAGCGGCAGATAGATGCCGAGCACGCGAAACAGCACCGGAGAGGTCTTTTTGATGAACATCTCGGTGAAGCCGACGATGCCGGCGATCACCACGATGAACGAGAGGGTGCGCAGGTAGGCGAGCGTCTCGCCAAGCAGATAGGTGTCGATCAGATAACTGGCGCCGGAGGCCAGGGTCAGCACGAAGGTGGTGGCCGCGCCCATGCCGATCGCCGTTTCCAGCTTGCGCGATACGCCCATGAATGGGCACAGGCCCAAGATCTTGGACATCACGATGTTGTTCACGAACACCGTGGCGATGAGGATGAGCAGGTAGTTTTCCATATGGGCTGGGCGTGCGGCGGCCGCGATTATCGCCCCGCGCCAAGGTCGGCAACAACCCTGGTGGTCAACACGCCTTCAGCTGTTTTCCTGCCGGCACGCCCGGAGCGTCGCAAGACCGTATCAGGCACCGATGCTTTCCAGCGCTTCCTGTTGCTCCAGCCATTCGCCCTCGAGTTGTTCCAGTTCCTTGACCAGGGTGGCCTGCTCGAACAGATGGGCCTTGAGGTCTTCCTTGCGACTTTCGGCGTAGATCGCCGGGTCGGCGAGCAGGGTTTCCAGTTCGCTCTTGCGCGCGTTGCGCCGCGCCATCTGTTCTTCCAGGCGCTTGATCCGGGTTTCGATGGGTTTGCGCTGGCTGGACAGGCGCTGCCGCGCTTCGGCTTCCTGGCGCTTCTGTTCCTTGCGGTCGGGTGGGGGCGTGCTCCCCTGGGTTTCGCTTTGCTCAACCCTGGCCACGGCGGTCGTGGGTTTGCCCAGCTTGGTCTTGAACAGCCAGTCGCGGTAGTCGTCGAGGTCGCCGTCGAAGGGTTCCAGGCCGCCGTTGGCGACGATCAGGAATTCCTCGGTGGTGGCGCGCAGCAGGTGGCGGTCGTGCGAGACCAGCACCAGGGTGCCTTCGAACTGTGCGAGGGCGACGGTGAGGGCTTCACGGGTTTCCAGGTCGAGGTGGTTGGTGGGTTCGTCGAGCAACAAGAGGTTGGGCCGCTGCCAGACGATCAGGGCCAGCGCCAGCCGCGCCTTTTCGCCGCCGGAGAAGGGCGCGATGCAGGCGGTGGCCATCTCGCCGGCAAAGTTGAAGCCGCCGAGGAAATTGCGCAATTCCTGTTCCCGCACCGTCGGCGCGATCTTCGCGAGATGCCACAGCGGCGTCTGGTCGTGGCGCAGCATTTCCACCTGATGCTGGGCGAAGTAGCCGATGGACAGGCCCTTGCCCAGGCTGGCCGTGCCCGCGAGCGGCGCCAGGTCGCCGACCAGGGTCTTGATCAGGGTCGATTTGCCGGCGCCGTTGACGCCGAGCAGACCGATGCGTTGGCCGGCCTGAAGGGTGAGGTTGATGCCGGAGAGGATGACCTTGGACCCTTCACGTAGCCCGGATGGAGCGCGAGCGGAATCCGGGAGCGGCGCCTCCGGGGCGTAACCCGCCACCACGTCCTCCAGCACCAGCAAGGGGTTGGGCGCCCGCTCCGGTTCGCGGAATTCGAAACTGAAGGAGGCGGCGGCATGAATGGGCGCGAGTTCCTCCATCTTCGCCAGCATCTTCATCCGTGATTGCGCCTGCTTGGCCTTGCTCGCCTTGGCCTTGAAGCGATCGATGAAGGATTGCAGGTGGGCGCGCTCGCGCGATTGCTTCTCGAACGAGGCCTGGCCGAGGGCGAGGTCGATGGCGCGCTGCCTTTCGAAGGTGGAGTAGTTGCCGCCGTAGCGCTTGAGCTTCCGAGCGTCGAGGTGGGCGATGACATTCACCACGCCGTCGAGGAAATCGCGGTCGTGGGAAATGATGATCAGGGTGCCGGGATACCGTTTCAGCCAGTCTTCCAGCCAGAGGATGGCATCGAGGTCGAGGTGGTTGGTGGGTTCGTCGAGCAGGAGCAGGTCGGAAGGACACATCAGCGCCTGCGCGAGGTTCAGGCGCATGCGCCAGCCACCGGAGAAGCTGGCCACCGGTTGTCGCATCTGCGCGTGGCTGAAGCCGAGGCCGGTGAGCAGGGTTTCCCCGCGCGAACGCACGGTGTAGGCGTCGGCGTCGGCCAGGGCGGTATGCAGTTCGCCGATGCGGTGGCCGTCATGGGCGGCCTCGGCCTCGGCGAGTTCCGCCTCCAGGCGACGCAGGGTGGTGTCGCCGTCGATGGCGTAATCGAGCGCGTCACGGTCGAGCGCCGGGGTTTCCTGCGCGACATGGGCGATGCGCCAGGCGGCGGGGAAGTCGACGTCGCCGGCGTCGGGATGCAGTTCGCCGCGCAGCAGCGCGAACAGGCTGGACTTGCCGGAACCATTGGCGCCGATGAGGCCGATTTTTTCGCCGGGGTTGAGGGTG
>CAZONS010000209.1:0-6483 GCA_964581195.1 uncultured Thiobacillus sp.
CTGCCGCACGTCCTTGAGGATTTGCATGAACAGCCATCCTTCCGCTTCGGTAAGCTGGTGCCCGGTAATGGCACCGAATGCCGCCACGGTGCGCGTCATCGACCGTTCGCCTTCGGGCTGGTCGTATGTCTTCGCCCGGTCGGCCATTTCGGCTTGAGCGGCGGAAAGAAATTCCTGAGCGTTCATCGCCATTTCAGCGCGCCGCTGCAAAGCGATCTCCTTCGCCTTCACCGTGGCTTGTTCTGGGGTCATGGTTACTTCCCCTCTCGAATGGCTTGGATCATGGCGCGGAATATCTCCGCAGCCACGACATAACCACAGGCTCCGGCACTCTCCCCCTCTTGCAGAATTTCTTCAGAGAAATCGAACCAACGCTCTGGAACGATTTCTGCAAGCAGGGCATCGACGGTCGCCCCCCAATCGATCACCCCGCCGCGCGTCTTCTGCTGCGCCATCACGTCCTTGCGGATGGCCTGGGCCAGTCGATCACGCATGGTCATTGCACCCTCCACAACACATTGCCGGCGGTATCCTCGATGCGGAGAGTGCCAGGGTTTAGCTCGGCATGGCGAGCGGCCTGCTCCTCCATCGACTTCCCGCAGGTGACCGGGTCCTGGAATTGGACCGGGTAGAAGAACCCGTCGCGGAAGAAAATCGCCGTGAGGTCCGGGGTCATGCGGCCGCTCCGATGCCGAGGATTTCGGCGACGAGGTCCGGCGGCGCCTCGCATCCCGGCTGTCCCGGCTCCGGGCCCCACATCGGCAGCCAGAACCGCCTGTTGCGCCAGTCGTTGAGCCTGGCTCGCCACAGTCCTCGCTCGCCGCTGAACGCCCCGGCGGATGCCTCAGCCGCCTTGCGTTCGACCGCCGTCCCGATGACCCGGTCCAGGTAAACCCAGGGGTTTCGCAACCGCTCGCCGCGGTCCTCGGCTTCCTGGAACGCCCGCTCAACCTCGGCGATGACCTCGTCGGCGGGAAGCTTTTCCAGCCAGACCCGCGTCTGCCGGATGCCCTCGCCGGATGCCGACGCGAGCTTGGTGGCGATCTCGTCATCCGATTTTCCAGCCTGCCGCCAAACCACCTGCCTCACCCGGTCGAGGTCGTCTGTCACAGACAAGGGGGGTAGGGGGGATTCACTTCCCTTCCCTTCCCTTCCCTTAACGGCTGTTACAACACCTGTCTCAGTGTCTGTGACAGAGGTTGTGACAGACTTTGTGACAGAGGTTGTCGCAGGCTTTGTCGCATCGTCTGTCACATCGTCGTCGCGCCTCTGTTGCTTGGCCTGTCGCGCCTTCGCCGTCCGCTCCCGGAAGCCGATCCGCTCCTGCCAAGCCTGGGTTGCGAACTCCGCCACGACCGGGTGATAGAGCCGGCCGTCGGCGCAACGGACCCATCCGCGGAGAACGTCGGCCTTGACCTTTCCCCATCGGCGGGGCTCGCACATCGCCGCGTCGGCGAGCACATCGTCGTCGTCCTCGATCGAACCGGCCGGAACTTCGTGCCAGGCGCGCATCCAAAGGTTCAGCATATGGAAGGCCAACTCCGGCTTCCGCTTGCACACCAGCCACGCCTTCGACTTCTGAAGCCGCTCGATGTAGAGCGGCATGTACTGAAGGCCGCGCAGGTCCACCTCTGCCGACACCAGCGGCGCGGGCGCGTCAGTCATCGTTTCCCCCTCTCGCAAGATCGCCGAACTTGGTCAGTTGACCGTCGAAGTACAATTTCACCGTGCCGATGGGACCGTGTCGCTGCTTGGCGACGATGACCTCGGCGGTGTTCCAAGCCTCCTGGCAGCGCTTTCCCCAACCGTCGCGGCGCTGGTTGAATTTCTCCGCACTCTCTTCCGGCCTCTGCACCGGCTCGGAGCGCTCGAGGTAGTACTGTTCGCGATACACGAACATGACGACGTCGGCGTCCTGCTCGACCGATCCGGAGTCGCGGAGGTCGGCGAGCTGCGGCCGCTTGTCGTCCCGGCTCTCGACCGCCCGCGACAACTGCGACAGCGCCAGCACCGGGATTCTCATCTCCTTGGCGATGGCCTTGAGGCCGCCCGTGATCTCGGCGATCTCGTTGACCCGGTTCTCGGTTCGGCCGCCGGACTTGGCGAGACCGATGTAGTCGACCACCAGGAGGTCAATGTCGTGGCGCCGTGAAAGCCTGCGCAGGCGCGACCGAATGACCGGGACGGCGGTTGCTGAACCGTCGTCAATGTGGATTGGCAGGTCGGCGATCTCTGCCTTGGCGGCCAGGAGTAACTGCATCTCGCCGACGTCGGCCTGTCCGGTGATGGCTTTATGGTTGGACACGCCGGCATGAGCGGCGATGATCCGCTGCGCGAGTTGGGCGCCGCCCATCTCCAGTGAGAAGAAGGCGACACCACGGCCTGTCCTGGCGGCGTTGACCGCGATGGCCGTCGACAGGGCCGTCTTGCCCATGCCAGGGCGGCCGGCGAGGATGATCAGGTTGGTGTCGCGCAGGCCGCCGAGCTTCTGGTCGAGGTCCTTGAGGCCGGTGGGGACGCCGACGACCTTGCCGCGGTGCTTGTACGCCTCTTCCCACTGGCGGGCGGCCTCGTCGGCGAACTCGGCGAAGACGCGAGGCCCGGCTCGGTCGGGAGCGCCGGTCTCGGCGATGGAGAACAGGCGCGTCTCGACGTCCTCCTGAATGCGCTCGGCGCTGTCGTCCAGGTCGTCGGAAGACGCCCTTTCCATCAGCTCAATGGCGACCTCGTGCAGGGCGCGGCGGCGCGCTAGGTCGGCGATGATGCGGCCGTAGTGTTCAACACCAGCGACCGTCACCATGCTGGCGGCGAGCCGGGCGAGATATGCCGCGCCACCGATGTCGGCGAGGGTCGCCTCGCGCTCCAGCGTCCCCTTGAGCGTGGTCACGGTGGCCGGCTTCCCGGACTCAATCATCCGGCGCATGGCAGTGTAGACGGCCGCGTTGGCGGGGTCGGCGAAGTGTTCGGACCGCAGGAAGTCGGCGACCCTGTCGAAGGCGGCGTTGCTGTGCAGGAGCGCTCCGAGAAGCGCCTTCTCGACGTCGTAGTTGACGGCTCCTGGCGGTGTCAGGATTGGGGTGGCGGCGCTCAAGGCACCTCCCTCCGCTCGCCGCTCTTGAAGTAGGTGACGAAGGCGTCGACGCGCTCCCGCAGCATCTCATGCAGGATGGCCGGCTCAGGGTTGTTGACCTCCGCCATCCGCCGGGCACAGACCACGTCCCGCCACAGGCGCTCGGCCACGTCGTCGCGGATGGTGGGGATGGTCATTCGGCAGCGCTCGCATCGAACAAACCGATCTGTCGCTGCTTGATGCTTTGAAGATTGGCAATGGCCTGTCGGTAATAGGACGCCTTTAACTCAGCGCCGATAGCCTTACGGCCCAGTTCGACGGCCACGTAGAGTTCAGAGCCGATGCCGGCGAACGGCGAAAACACAATGTCGCCAGGGTTGCTCCAAAGCTGAATGCATCGCCGGATTGGCGTAAGCTGGAGCGGTGAGATATGGCGCTCATCGGCTTCGTCACGCGCCATCTTGTGTGACAGCACGTCGCCCTGTGCAATGTCCATCCACACCGGCTCGGCGTATCGCTGCCAGACGGCTACCGAGTACCAGTCGTCGCCGGGACGGTTGACAGTGCGCATGCTGCCTGTCTCGGTGACCAGCGGCCCATCCGGCGCCGCCTCCGTGCCGTAATAGGCATCGAATGGCCCGGCAACGGGCTCAGGGTTATCCCCCAGCTTCCGCATGGTGACAATGTAATCGGCCACCGCTTGGCGACTCAGCGCCGAATCCTTACACAGTTGCTTATGCAGCAGGCCGATGGACTTCGACCGCTGCATCGCCGCCACGGGGTCTTTGCGGATGCATACCTCGGAATGGTAGACGAAACCCGTTGGCGTGCTTGCCTCCGCCTCTCGCCGAAGTGTTGCCGTCGCCTGATCGATCTCGGCGCGGGCTGCGTCATCTCTCGCCGTCATCCGACGCACGGCGAGATAGTCTGCGGTATCCGCTAACTGTTTGCCGCGATCGCCGGCGAATGCCCGGATGATCTCGCCACGGAAGTCGCGCAGGCCGATGAATCCGTCGCGCAGCTTGCTGGTAGGCAACTGCATGCAATGGATCGAGCACAGTCGGCCCGGCATGGTGATGCGGTGCAGTTCTGCGATCAGGAAGCGGAAGTGCGCCCAGAACGTATCACTGTTGGTGCAGTTCGACATATCGCGCGGGTCGTCCGAGAAGGTATAGAGGCTCTCAAACGGCGGCGAAAAGATGGTGTAGTGGACTGATCCATCGGGCAGGCCGCGCGCCACATCGACGCAATCGGCGTTGTAAAGTGCCCATTGATCCTCGGTCGCCTGGGCGACGACTTTCGTCACGCTGCCAGCCATTGCGGAAGCTCCATGATCTCGGTCGGAACGTAAGCTGATTGTTGTTGACGGCCGCTCCTGATCTCAGCGGCGCAGAGATCCTTCATGTGTGCGGCCATGGCCTCTGCCATCGCCTCGTATTTGCGTTCCTTGTCGCAAAGATTGGAGACCACGGCGCCCTCAAGCTCGGAGGCGATCAGGTAGGCGTTGACCTCGCGATCCTGACCGAACCGCCAGCACCGACGGACGGCCTGGAAAAGCTGCTCGAAGCTGTCGTTCAGCCCGACGAACACCATGTTGGCGCAGTGCTGCCAGTTCATGCCGCGGCCGGCGATGCTCGGCTTGCTGACCAGCACGCGCGGGCGGCCATGGACGAACCCGAGCAGGCTCTTGGTCTTGTGGTCGGGGCCGTCGCTGCCCTGAACGTTGACGGCACCGGGAATGGCCTTCACCAGTGCGTCGGCCTCGGCGTTCAGGTTGCACCACACCAGCCACGGCTCATCGGGCTTGGACGCGACGATCTCCGCAGCGGCGCGCACGCGCTCGTCGATGCTGCCGCGGCGGGCCGCAAGGCGCTCCTGCAGGGTGTTAGCTTCCATCGGGAAAAGGAAGCCGCCGGTCGGCGCATAGTCGACGCTGACGGTGATCTGGCGCAGATGCAGGGGCGGGAGGTCATAACCGGGCTCGTCATAGCCGAGGTCGCGCGGGTGGCGGATCATCACCGCCCACGACGCCACCCACCTCCAGAAGTCATCTTCCGCGTGGCGCTTCAGCCGCCAGTCCTCAGTCGCCTTCGCCCGCACGGAACCGTCATGGACGAAGAACATCGCCAACATTTCCTTGGCCGACATGACACCAAGGAACTCGGCATGCTGGCCGAGCTCGGTCCAGTCGTTCGGGGCCGGGGTGGCGCTGGCGCACAGCAGGTATGGCGTCTCCCGGCAGGCCTCGGTAAGATCGGTACGGGTGCGGCTGTCGTGACCCTTGATGATGCCGCTCTCGTCTAGCGCCACCCCGGCGAACTGCGCCAAGTCGAAGCGGTCGCGGCGCTCGTAGTTGGTGACGACGATGGGCGATGATATCGCCGCCTCGTCGGCGGCATAGGCCACCCCGTCGAAGCCGAACTTCGGCGCCTCGACATGCACGATCTGTTCGGCCACAGCCAGCGGGGCGAACAGCAGGGCTTGGCCTTGTGTGTGCGAAACCACCTGCGAGGCCCATGTCAGTTCCTCGATGGTCTTGCCTAAGCCAGTGCCGGCGAAGATGGCGGCGCGGCCACGGCGGCAGGCCCATGTGACAATATCGCGCTGGAACGGCTTGATTGCGGCAGGCATGGGCGCACGGGGATCAAAACCACAGCGCGGCGATTCCACCGCCTTACGTGCCAAAAATGTGAGGTACTCGTCGCTCATGCCGCCTCCCTCCGCCCCACCACCCGCGCCCGGTCGGACGGAACCCAATGCAGGTCGCCGTCGATGTTGCGGATGCCCACGCAGGTGATGCCGTGGACCTCGCCCACGGTTTGGACCACGAACTTCCGCCCGTGCGACCAGTGGCCGCTGTAGTCGATTCGGATGGTGTCGCCGGGGGTCATCACTCCGCCGCCTCCCCACGCTGGCGGTCCACCCGCTCGATCATCTTGGCTGTGTCTCTGATGCTGGCAACAGGACCGGGCCACGGCCAATAGCTGATGGGCTTTCCGGCGGCCTGAAACGCCTTGATTTCCTCGCCGATCCCATAGGACCGTTCCCATGTGTCGGCCATGACGACGATAAGGCTGCCTGCTGCCGCCATCATTGGCGCGTCTGCCGGAAGCCATATCGCGTGATCGAGAGGGTCAAGCCCGCTCGCCATTGCGACAGGATGGGTATGCGCTATCGGGGAATACACGCCGATGCCAGCGCGTATCAGCAATCCCGTTGCCTCACAGGCAAGCCGGAAAGCCGCTTCAAGCCCGCCGGGGTATTTGCTGTACGGGGTCGCCAGATAGACAAATTCCCGGCACTTGGCCGAGTTGTCGGACCATTCGGGCCATGCGGGGGTCATGCTGCCACCTCAGCTCGCAGCGGCACGCCATCAAGCGGATAGACCGAAACAACGGTCACGGCTTGCGGCC
>CAZONS010000210.1:0-6419 GCA_964581195.1 uncultured Thiobacillus sp.
CCTCTTCGAACAGGTCGATCGGGTAGGCGATGAAGGCGTAGAAGGAGGTGTCGTCGCCGGGCACGTCCTCGATGCGATAGGCGCGGCCCTTGTAGTAGTCCATGTCGGTCAGGAGGTCGGTCCAGACCGTGGTCCAGGTGCCGGTGGAGGATTCGGCACACACGGCGGCGGCGGCTTCCTCACGGTCGACGCCGGGCTGGGGGGTGATCTTGAACACGGCCAGGAGGTCAGTGTCCAGCGGGGTGTATTCCGGCATCCAGTACGTATGGCGATATTCCTTGACGCCGGCGTTGTAGGTCTTCACAGCCATTGATTGCTCCTTGCGCAGATGTTAGTTGGCGGGCAGACGACCCTGCCCCCTTGCAGACACAACCCAGTAGTGATTGGTGTATTGCACCGAGTTGACTTTAGAGACGAGAATGCATAAGCAGAACTTTTTATTTCTTATTGATCGTATTTTATTTTTTTATGATTCATCACTGGACCCTGCAGCAGTTCCGTCTGTTCGAGGCGGTTGCCCGGCATCACAGCTATACCCGCGCCGCGGAGGAACTCTGCCTCACCCAGCCGGCCGTGCACATCCAGGTGAAACGGCTGGAGGAAAGCATGGGTCTGCCGCTGATCGAGGTGGTGGGCAAGAAAATCCTGCTGACCCGCGCCGGCGAGGAGGTCTATGCCGTCGCCCTCGCCATGCGCAGTCAGCTGAACGCGCTCGCCAGTTCCCTCACCGAGATCAAGGGCAAGGTGGCCGGCCCACTGCACATCGGGGTCGTGACCACCGCGCAATTCTTCACGCCGCATTTTCTCGGGTTGTTCCTGAAAGAATATCCCGATGTCCGGCCCTCGCTCAAGGTGGCCAACCGCGAGCAGATCATCGAGCGTCTGGCCGCCAACGAGGACGATCTGGTGATCATGGGCCAGGTGCCCGAGAACATCGACCTGAGCGTGCATCCCTTCATGGACAACCTCCTGGAGCCCATCGCGCATCCGGGGCATCCACTGGCGGGGCGGCGTGACATCCCGCTTGAAACCTTCGCCGAAGAGCGTTTCCTGATGCGCGAATCCGGATCGGGCACCCGCTCGGCGGCCGAGCGCCTGTTCGCCCAGCAGGGTCTCAAGCCCTCGATCTACATGGAGCTGGGCTCGAGCGAGTCGATCAAGCAGGCGGTCATCGCGGGGCTGGGCGTCTCGGTGCAATCCACCAGCACCCTCACGCTGGAGCGTGAAACCGGCCGCATCGTGACCCTCGACGTGGTCGGCTTCCCGCTGCGCCGGATGTGGCATGCGGTCCATCTCAAGGGCAAGCATCTGAGCCTGACCGCCTCGACCTTCCTGGAGCATCTGGTTCGGGAGGGTTCCAGGTTGGGCGGTGGCGGTCCCCGGACGGCGGGTGACGACGCCACCGGGAAAGACCTGCGGTAGTGAATCCGCCCCCCGCCCGCGGGCGGGGACGGCTGGCGGGTCATCCGCCGCTGCCGGCCCGCTTTTTCATCCAGGCGGCGAACGCCCGTGCCGGCATCGGCTTGCCGATCAGGTAACCCTGCCCCACGTCGCAGCCCTTGGCCTTCAGCGTGGCCAACTGCTCCTCGGTTTCCACCCCCTCGGCCACACAACGCAGCCCGAGGGTGCGCGCCATGGCGAGGATGGCGCTGGCGATGGCGTCGTCCTCCGATTCGCGGCCGACGCCATCGACGAAGCCGCGGTCGATCTTGAGTTCATGGATGGGGTAGTACTTGAGGTAGGCAAGCGAGGAATAGCCGGTACCGAAGTCGTCGATGCTCAGGTGCACGCCCAACCGCTTGAGGCCGTCGAGGAGCCGGGAGATGTCGCTGCTTTTCCGCATCAGGGTGCTTTCCGTGACTTCGATGCCGAGCGCTTGCGGAGGGAGTTTGTATTTCTCCAGCAGGCGCGGGATATCTTCCAGCAGGTTGCCCTTGATGAAGTGGTTGGCCGAGAGATTGACCGACAGGCGCGGGATGCGGAGGCCGCTCTTGCGCCACGCGGCCAGTTGCCGGCAGGCGTTCTCCAGCACCCAGTCGCCCAGGGGCAGGATGAGCAGGGTTTCCTCGGCGATGGGGATGAACTCGCTGGGCGGGACGTGGCTGCCATCTTCGCGCCGCCAGCGCAGCAGGACTTCCGCGCCCTCGAGCGCGCCGGTCGCCAGGTCGATCTGCGGCTGGTAGACCAGGGACAGTTCCTTGTTCTTCAGGGCCTGGCGCAGTCCGATCTGGAGCTCCAGGCGCTGCCGCGCGGTTTCCGCCATGGTCGGGCTGAAAAACTGGAAATCGCTCTTGCCGGTGGCCTTGACCTGGTACATGGCGGCATCGGCGTTCTTCAGCAGCGTCTGCATGGCCTGGCCGTCTTCCGGGCAGATGCCGATGCCGATGCTGCTGGAGACGAACAACTCCTTGCCGCCGAGCGAGAAGGGCGTGGAGAAGGCCTTGACGATACGGTCGGCGACGGCGGCGGCCTGGTATTTGTCGGTATGCTCCATCAGCGCGGTGAATTCGTCGCCGCCCAGGCGCGCCACCGTGTCGCCCTCGCGCACGCAGGTCAGCAGGCGCAGCGCCGCTTCGCGCAGGAGGGCGTCGCCGATGTCATGGCCTAGGGTGTCGTTGACCACCTTGAAGTTGTCCAGGTCGACGAACAGCACGGCGAGACGGTCATCGCTGCGTTCGCGCCGCGCCAGCGCGCTTTTCAGACGGTCCTGGAACAGGGCGCGGTTGGGCAGGCCGGTCAGCTCGTCGTGGGTGGCCAGGTAGTCCATCCGTTGTTTGCTTTCCTTGACCATCTGGATGTCGCTGAAGGTGCCGACATAGTTGACCACCGCGCCTTCCGCATCGCGCACGGCGTTGATGGACAGCCATTCCAGGTACACCTCGCCATCCTTGCGCTTATTCCATATCTCCCCCTGCCACCAGCCCTGTTCGGAGAGCTGCCGCCACATCTCGGCGTAGAACTCCGCGCTCTGGCGGCTGGAGCGCAGCAGGGCCGGGGTCTGGCCGCGCGCTTCCTCATAGCTGTAACCGGTGATGTGGGTGAAGGTCTCGTTGACGGTGAGAATGCGGCCCTGGGCATCGGTCACCAGCAGGCCTTCCGCCGCCCGTTCGAACATGCGCGCGGCCAGGCGCAGCTGTTCCTCGGCATGCTTGCGTTCGGTGATGTCCAGCGCCTGCATGCAGACGGAAGTGATGACGTCATCCTCGTTGAACAGGGGAAAGCGGGTGATGAGCAGGGCATGGCGTTGCCCGCCGAAGTCGATCTCCTCCTCGCTGGCGACCGGCGCGCGCCGCCCCATCACCTCCAGGTCGGCCGCGCGCAGGTCCTCGGCCAGCAGGGCGGGGAACAGTTGATGGTCGGTCTTGCCCAGCGCGGCCTCGGCGGCGACGCCGGTGATATGACTGAATTCGGTATTGACGAACTGGTAGCGGCCCGAGGTGTCCTTGACCGCGAACAGCACGCTGGCGTTGCGCATCACCGCCAGCATCTGCTGCTGGGTTTCCCGCGCCAGGCGTTCGGCGCGGAACAGGTCGGTCTCGTCCATCAGGGAGATGATGACGCCGCGCACGTGCTCGCCATCCTTGAGGTAGGGGGTGAGGTGCAGCGCAAAGTGATGCTCGCCGTCGGCCAGCAGGGTGGAGAGGCTGCGCCGTTCACGCATGACGTCATGCAGCAGGTCGTCGAAGCGGGTCAGCTTGCCGGGCATGGCGATGCTCAGCCAGGTGTGGCCGTGGCTGGCGTCGGTGAGGCCAAACAGGCGCGCGGCGGCGGGGTTGAAGCGGCTCAGGCGGGCATGGCTGTCGAGCACCAGCAGGGGATAGTCGATGCCATGCTGGATGTTGTCGAGATCGCTATAGGCCTCTTCCAGCGCGCTCGACTTGACCTGCATCTCCTCGTTGACCGTGGACAGTTCCTCGTTGGTGGATTGCAGTTCCTCGTTGGAGGCTTCCAGCTCCTCGTTGGTGGATTGCAGTTCCTCGTTGGCCGACTGCAGTTCCTCGTTGAGCGCCTGCATCTCCTCGTTGGAGGTTTCCAGTTCCTCGATCAGGGTCTGCAGGTGCTCGCGCGTCGCCAGCAGTTCGTCTTCCAGTTCCTTGCTGGCCGTGGTGGCCAGATCCGTGTCGAGTTCAGGGGTCGTGCTGGCGCGTTCCTGGAGGGTGAAGCTGACCAGGAGGTCATGTTCGCCCGGCATCTCGCTGACCGGATGGACCGCCAGTTGCACCGACTTGTCCTTGTCCATGCCCGGCAGATGCCGCGGCCGTCCCTGGATCGGCCTGCCGTCCTTGGCGGCGCGGCGCATCAGGGCCTGCAGTTCGGTGCGCAATTCACGCTTGATCAGGTTGCCCAGGTCGAGGCTGGGGCGGCCGTCCGGCACCGTCAGGAACTGGCCGGCGTCGCCATGCACGTGGCGAATGCCGAAATCGGGCCCGACCAGGATGCAGGGGGGCAGGAAGACCCGGGCGGCGGCGCGCAGCAGGTGATCCTCCGTCGCCCGGCCACGGTTGTTGAGCATCTGCGCCGAAGCGGTCGCCAGCTTGTCCGCCTGCCGCGCGATGTCGATATGCAGTTGCGGCATGCGCGTGGCGGTGCCGTTGCGGCGGAACAGGTGGGCATCCTTGTCGAGCACCTGGAACAGGGTTTCCTGTTGCGAGGCGCTCTCCGACTTGCCCAGGAACAGATGGCCTTCGGGCAGCAGGCCATAGTGAAAGGTGGCGAGGATCTTGGCCTGCATCGGCGACTGGAAATAGATCAGCACGTTGCGGCAGGAAATCAGGTCGAGGCGCAGGAAGGGCGGGTCCTGCACCAGATCCTGGCGGGCGAAGATCACCATCTCCCGGATCGGCTTGATCACTTCGTAGCGCTCGCCGCGCTGCAGGAAGTAGCGCTTGACCAGTTCCGACGGCAGGTTGTCCAGACTGGCCGCCGGGAACTGCCCGCGCCGCGCCCGGGCCATCGCTTCCATGTCGATGTCGGTGGCGAAGATCTGCACCTGCGGCGCGTCCACCACGCCGGAGAGGGCTTCCGCCAGCAGGATGGCGATGGAATAGGCCTCCTCGCCGGTGGCGCAGCCCGGCACCCAGATGCGCACTTCCTCGCCGCTGCGTTTCGCCCGCGCGGTTCGGGCCAGCAGCTTGCCCAGGATCGCGAAGGCCTCGCGGTCGCGGAAGAAGGAAGTGACGGAGATCAGGATGTCCTTGCACAGCCGGTCCAGTTCTTCCGGCGTCTCCTCGCAATGGCGCAGGTAGGACTCCAGGTTGGCCATGTGGGTCGCCGCCATGCGCCGGGCGATCCGCCGCCAGAGAGTGGTTTCCTTGTAGCCGGAGAAATCCACCTTGGTGCGCTTGCGGACCTTGAGCAGGAGGCGGTGCAACTGGCCCTGGGCGCTCTCGTCCACCGTCTGCACCGGCACCGCCCCGCGCGAGCGGACGATCAGGGCGATCTCCTCGCCGATCTTCTCCGGCGGCAGCACCCAGTCGACGCTGTCGGTGTCGATGGCGGCCTGCGGCATGCTGCTGTACTTGGCGGAGGACGGTTCCTGCGCGAAGGTGAAGCCGCCCGCCGCCTTGATCGAATAGATGCCGGCGGCGCCATCGCTGCCGGTGCCGGAAAGCACGACGCCGATGGCCTGTTCGTTGCTGGACTCGGCCAGGGAATTGAAGAAGGCGTTGATGGAGGGTTTGGGGTAAGCCTCCTTGGCCGGCTTCACCAGTTCGAAACGACCGTCCACCAGGGTGACGTTGCGGTTGGCCGGCGTGAAGTAGACGGTGTTGGGCGCGGGGATCGCCCCTGGCACCACCTCCATCAGGCGCATCGCGGTATCGCGCTCGAGGAGCTGCGTCATCATGCTGCGGTAGTTGGGCGACAGGTGCTGCACCACGACATAGGAGAGGCCGAGGTCGGCGGGCAGGTTGGGAAACACCGCCTTGAGCGCTTCCAGGCCGCCGGCGGAGGCGCCGAGACCGACGATGAAGGGCGCCTTGCCCAGCGCTTCCTCGCCACTCTCGTCCGGGCGCGCGGCGGCGGGCGGGGCCACCGCCGCGCGGCGTTTCCTGGGGGTCGGAGTGGCCACGCTTTTCCGGGGTATGCCAGCCATGCCAAGTCCTTGTGTCTGTTGTTTGATCTGTTGTTTCCCGCCTGGGGCCGGGCCTTCGGAACAGCGCATGTCGTGATGCGTATCGTGAGGAACGGTCCGATCTCGCGGACAGGTATTACCCCTATGCGCGCATAGGGGTAATCGTCGCGGGGCAGTTTACTATCAGATGATGCATTTCTAGTCGGCTGATCGCCGCCATGGAGGCGGCGGCAAGGGGCTGCAAGGTGATGAATCCAAGGGATTTTCCGTGGTCAGGCCGTCTGCTCCGGCTGGAAGGCCAGGGAGGCCGAATTCAGGCAATAGCGCTGTCCGCTCGGCGGCGGGC
>CAZONS010000211.1:0-6399 GCA_964581195.1 uncultured Thiobacillus sp.
GATGAAGTGTTCGTCGGCTCCGACACCCAGCTGGTGGCGCCGGTCACGGTGGGCAAAGGCGCCACCCTCGGCGCCGGCACCACCCTGACCAGGGACGCGCCGGCCGGGCAACTGACCCTGTCGCGCGCCAAGCAGCTCACCCTTCCCGGCTGGCAGCGGCCGGTCAAAAAGAAATAAGCGGAGAAACAGACCATGTGCGGCATCGTCGGCGCCATCGCCCAACGCAACGTCGTGCCCATCCTGCTGGAGGGGCTGCGGCGCCTGGAATATCGCGGTTACGACTCGGCCGGCCTCGCCGTGCGCGGAGCGGATGGCGCCATGCGGCGCATCCGTTCCGTCGGCAAGGTGGTCAATCTCAGCGAGATGGAGGCCGCCCACCCGATTCCCGGCGACCTCGGCATCGCCCACACCCGCTGGGCCACCCACGGCATGCCGGCGGAGCGCAACGCCCACCCGCACATGAGTGGCGAGAAGGTCGCGGTGGTGCATAACGGCATCATCGAAAACCATGCCGAACTGCGCGCGGAACTGAAGGCCCAGGGTTTCCACTTCACCTCCGAGACCGATACCGAGGTCATCGCCCACCTGCTCGCGCACCTGCTGGAGACCGAGCCGGATCTGCTCAAGGCGGTGCAGACGGCGGTGACCCGGCTGGTCGGCGCCTATGGTCTGGCGGTGGCCAGCCCGGAGGACGCGGAGCGGATCATCGTCGCGCGTTCCGGCAGCCCGCTGGTGATCGGCCTGGGAATGTTCGAAAACGCGGGCGAAAGCTTCATCGCCTCCGACGTGTTCGCCCTGCTGCCGGTGACGCAACGCTTCATCTTCCTGGAAGAGGGCGACATCGCCGAGGTCGGCCGCGACGCCATTCGTATCTTCGACGTGGCCGGCAATCCGGTCGAGCGTCCGGAGCGCCTGTCGCAACTGTCCGCCTCCACCACCGACAAGGGGCCGTATGCCCACTACATGCTCAAGGAAATCTTCGAGCAGCCCTCGGTGATCGCGGAAACCCTGGAAGGCCGTATCCACAAGGGGCGGCTGCTGGAGGAAAGCTTCGGCCACAAGGCGCAGGAACTGTTCGAGCGGGCGAAGGGCGTGCACATCATCGCCTGCGGCACCAGCTACCACGCCGGCATGGTGGCCAAATACTGGCTGGAGGAAGCCGGCGTGCCCTGCCATGTGGAAGTGGCCAGCGAATACCGCTACCGCAAGGTGGTGGTGCCGGAAGGCACCCTGTTCCTGTCCATCTCGCAATCGGGCGAGACCGCCGACACCCTGGCCGCCCTGCGTTTCGCCAAGACCGCCGGCTACATCGGCAGCCTGACCATCTGCAACGTGCCGGAATCGTCGCTCACCCGCGAGTCCGACGTCGCCCTGATGACCCGCGCCGGCCCCGAGATCGGCGTCGCCTCCACCAAGGCCTTCACCACCCAGCTCACCGCCCTGCGCCTGCTCACCCTGGCCCTGGCGCGGCGGCGCGGCATGACGGCGGAACAGGAAGCCGTGCTGGTGGAGGAACTGCAAGCCCTGCCGCGCCAGGTGGAAGTGGTGCTGGCGCTGTCCGACGCCATCAAGGACATGGCCGCCTCCTTCAATGACAAGAAGGACGCCCTGTTCCTCGGGCGCGGCCCGTTCTATCCGGTGGCCCTGGAAGGCGCGCTGAAACTCAAGGAAATCTCCTACATCCACGCCGAGGCCTACCCCGCCGGCGAACTGAAACACGGCCCGCTGGCCCTGGTCGACGCCGACATGCCGGTGATCTGCGCCCTGCCCGACGACCCGCTGCTGGACAAGGTGCTGTCCAACCTGCAGGAAGTGCGGGCGCGCGGCGGCGAACTGTTCCTGTTCTCCGACCACAAGGTGAAGATCGAACTGGACCATTACCAGAACCTGACGCTGGCCGACATCTACCCCGGTACCGCGCCCATCGTCTACAGCATCCCGCTGCAATTGCTGGCCTATCACGTCGCCGTGCTCAAGGGCACCGACGTCGATCAGCCACGCAATCTCGCCAAGTCGGTAACCGTTGAATAAAGGAGCCATCGAATGGCGGTGATCGCGGTATTCAATCAGAAGGGCGGGGTCGGCAAGACCACCACCACCCTCAACGTGGCGGCCTCCCTGGCGCTGCTGGAACGCAAGCCCGTGGTCATCGACCTCGACCCGCAGGCACATGTCAGCCTGGCTCTGGGCGTCAAATACCTGCCGGGCAACGCCAGCAGCGCCGCCTTCTTTCGCGAACAGGTGCCGCTCGACCGGCTGCTGCGCCGCCTCGGCAACGGCCTGCGCCTGGTGCCCGGCCACGCCGACCTGTCCAAGGTCGATGCCCTGCTCGCCTCCGCGCCCGGCGTCGCCGGCACCCTGGGGAAGGGCCTGGATGTCAGCTTCACCGGCGACGACTCCCCCATCCTGATCGACTGCGCCCCGGCGCTGGGCGTGCTCTCGCTCAACGCCCTGTGCGCCGCCGACCGCGTGTTGATCCCGGTCACCGCCGATTTCCTCGCCATGCAGGGCCTCAACCGCCTCGACCTGGCCCTGGGCGTGCTGGAAAACGCACTCAAGCGGCGCATCGAACGGCGCGTGGTGCTGACCCGCTTCGACGAAGCCAAGGCACTCTGCCGCGAGTCGCTGGCGACGCTGAAAAGCCGCTACGGTGACGCCCTCTGCGATACCCGCATCTGCGACGACCCCGCCCTCTCCGAAAGCCCGGCGCACGGCATGGACATCTTCGCCTACGCCGCCGACTGCCCCGGCGCCCACGACTACCGGCTGCTGACCATGGAGTTGCTGTCCAAGGGGTTCTTCGCGTAGGTATCCCGCTTGAGGGACGAATTGTTTCTGGAGTTGGAGGAAATCATGTCATTTACCGTTGAAGCACTGGAGGCTGAAGCCCTGAGCCTGCCGCTCATGGAACGCGCACGCCTGGTGGATAAGTTGATCGCCAGCCTGGACGTCGAACCTGATGTCGAAACCGCCTGGGCCGCGGAGATTGAGCGACGCCATGCCGAGATCGAGAGCGGGGCGGTGCCCCTACTTCCCGGGGCCGAGACACTTGCCCGCCTGAAGACCGAGTTTCGATGATTTACCTGCTGCACCCGGCAGCCGAGGCTGATCTCCGGGACGCGGCCACGTATTACCGGGAGCGCGCGGGTTCCGCCCTGGCTCAGGCGTTTCTTGCCGATTTTGAACACACGATCGCGCTGCTGGTCCAGCACCCACTGGTCGGCACATCGTGGCTTCATGGCAAGCGGCGACTGCTGCTGCGGCATTTTCCCTATGCAATCGTCCACACCGTCGCCGCCCAGGAGATTCGGGTGCTGGCTGTGGCCCACCAAAGCCGCCGCCCCGGCTACTGGCGAAATAGGCACTGGTAAGCAGTCATGTCCCCGTCATCGGCCTTCTCTTCGCAAGCGGACCTCCCGACCCGCACCCGCGCCGCCCTCTGGCACCCCTGCACCCAGATGAAGCATCTGGCGCGCACGCCGCCGCTGGCCGTCGCGCGCGGCGAAGGGCCTTGGCTGATCGACACCGACGGCAAGCGTTATCTGGACGCCATCTCTAGCTGGTGGGTCAACCTGTTCGGCCACGCCAACCCGCGCATCAATGCCGCCCTGGTCGACCAGCTTTCCCGCATCGAGCACGTCATGCTCGCCGGTTGCACCCATGCGCCGGTGGTGGAACTGTCGGAGCGACTTGGCAAGTTGACCGGTCTGGGCCACGCCTTCTACGGTTCGGATGGCGCTTCCGCCACCGAGATCGCGTTGAAGATGAGTTTTCACTACTGGCGCAATAGCGGCCGGCCGGAGAAAACCGGTTTCATCTCCCTGAAGAACGGCTACCACGGCGAGACCCTGGGCGCGCTTTCGGTCACCGACGTGGCGCTGTTCAAGGACATCTACGCGCCGCTGCTGCGCCACAGCCATCAGGCGACGAGCCCGGATGCGCGGCTGGCGGCGTCGGGCGAGTCGGCGCACGACTACGCGTCGCGCGCCGCCGCCGATCTGGAGGCGCATCTGGCCCTGCACGCCGAGCGCACGGCGGCGATCATCCTGGAGCCGCTGGTGCAGGGCGCGACCGGCATGGCCATGTATGCGCCGGTCTACCTGAAACGGGTGCGCGAGCTGTGCGACCGCTACGCGGTGCATCTGATCGCCGATGAGATCGCGGTCGGCTTCGGTCGCACCGGGACGATGTTCGCCTGCGAGCAGGCTGGCGGGAAGGTGGCGGCCATCGCCGATTTCGTCTGCCTGTCCAAGGGCATCACCGGCGGCTACCTGCCGCTGTCCTGCGTGCTGACGACTGACGCCGTTTACGCCGCTTTCTACGACGACGCGACGGCGCGCGGCTTCCTGCATTCGCATTCCTATACCGGCAACCCGCTCGCCTGCCGCGCCGCACTGGCGGTGCTGGACATCTTCGAACAGGACAAGGTGATCGAAACCAATCGCGGCAAGGCCGCGCGTTTCACCGAGTTGCTGGGCGAGGTCGCGGCGCATCCGCGTATTCGGAACTTCCGCCATACCGGGATGATCTGGGCTTTCGACGTGGCCGACGCGGCGCCCGGTCTTTCCGACGATATTCACCGCCGCGCGCTGGAGAAGGGGGTCTTCCTCCGCCCCATCGGCGACACCGTCTATTTCATGCCGCCCTATGTCATCGAAGAACCCGAGATGCGCCTGCTGGCGGCTACCACCCTGGCTTGTTTGTAACCTGGAGTCATTCATGTCCTTTCGCGCTCTGCCCCTCCTGCTCGCCCTGATCGCCACGCCGCTCGCCGCCGCCGACCACGCCCATCACGCGCGCCATGGCACGCCCCTGGAACAGCGCCAGGCGATTCATCTCTCGGCCGAGGAGAAAGCGCACATCCATCAGGAAATGCGCACTTTTCTGACCACCACCCAGCACATCGTCGCCGGCGTCGCCGCCAACGACCTGAAGCGGGTGGCCGAGGCCGCGCGCGCCGCCGGCATGGCGGCGGCGCATGAGGTTCCCGCCGGCTTGCGCGCCCGCCTGCCCTTGACCTTCAAGAAACTGGGCCAGGCCACCCATGTGGGGTTCGACGATCTGGCGCGCGACGCGGAAAGCCTGGGCGATGCCACGCATGCGCTGAGGCAGCTTGGCCAGGTGATGGACAACTGCGCTTCCTGTCATGCCCTCTACCGGCTGGAAACCCACTGAGATGAAACAGCCCCCTTACTCGCTTTGCTCGTTTCCTGATGAAGCCCCTACCCTTCGGTACTCCGAGGGGGAGGTCGGTTCCTTCGGAACGGCCGTGAGGAACTGACATGGAGATTTTCAACGTCTTCCACCTGGAGTGTTCGCGCCGCCTGCCGCGCCTGCCGGCCGAGCACCCCTGCTCGCGCCTGCATGGCCATTCCTTCCGCGTCGAGGTGCATGTGTCCGGGCCGCTCGACCCGGAACTGGGCTGGGTCTGTGATTTCGCCGATGTGCAGGCGGCCTGGCTGCCGCTGCACGCGGCGCTGGACCATCGCTATCTGAACGAGGTCACCGGCCTCGACAACCCCACCAGCGAGCATCTGGCGATCTGGATCTGGGATCGTCTCAAGCCGGCGCTGCCCGGTTTGAGCAAGGTGGTGGTGATGGAAACCCACGCCTCCGGCTGTAGTTACAGCGGCGCGTGACTGCCGTAGGGTGCGCCGCGCGCACCGATCCACGCTGTTGGTGCGCGCGGCGCACCCTGCGGGATCAGTCCTTCTCCCACTCGTCGCGCCAGACACAGACCTGGTTGCCGCCCTCGGCCTTGGCGATGAGTTGGGCGCGTTCCACCCGTTCCAGGGTCTCGTCGATGAAGAAGATGGGCTCCAGCGCGACGACGCCGAACGAGGCGGTGAGCTTCAGCGCCTGACCTTCCAGGGCGAAGGTGTGCGCCGCCAGGCTGACCCGCAGACGGTCGATCAGGACGCCGGCCTGGGTGATGTCGGTGCTGGGCAGGCAGAGCAGGAACTCTTCGCCGCCGATGCGGAATATGGTGTCGTAGCGGCGCAGGTGTTCGGTGAAAAAGGCGGCGATGGCCTTCAGCATGGCATCGCCGAGGCGCTGGCCGTGGGTTTCGTTGAAGCGGCCGAAGTCATCCAGGTCCGCGTAACAGAGCGCGCAGGGCAGATGCGTGCGCTGCACCCGTTCGATCTCTTCCGCCAGGCGCAGGTTCACGGCTTGCCGGTTCCAGACGCCGGTGAGGTTGTCCACCGCGCCGAGGCGCTCCATCAGATCGACTTCCAGGCGCCGCAGCAATTGCCGGAAGCGGGCGGCGACGGCGGTGAAGGCGTCGTAGTCCTCGCCCGGGATCGGCTCGCCGCTGGCCTGGCAGGCCAGCAGGTGGCGCGCGATGTCGTGCATTGAACGGTGCGTCGCGTCGATGGCGGCGAGGCTGCGTTCATCGGC
>CAZONS010000212.1:0-6397 GCA_964581195.1 uncultured Thiobacillus sp.
TCCTAACCAATATCAACTGGCGTAGGTCGGGTTAGCGGCTTTATCGCGTAACCCGACGTTCTTTGTTGGGTTACGGCGCATAAGGCCGCGCCTAACCCAAGCTACCGATCAATGCGCGGCCCACTGCACCGTGTCGAGGTCGACGCCATCCTTGTACATCTCCCACAGCGGCGACATCTCGCGCAGCTTGCCGATCTTCTCGTGCAGGAGCTTGATGGTGTAGTCGATCTCTTCCTCCGTCGTGAAGCGACCGATGGTGAAGCGGATGGAACTGTGGGCGAGTTCGTCGTTGCGTCCCAGCGCCTTGAGCACGTAGGAGGGCTCCAGGCTGGCCGAGGTACAGGCGGAACCGGACGAGACAGCCAGGTCCTTGATCGCCATGATCAGGCTCTCGCCCTCGACGAAGTTGAAGCTGACATTGAGGTTGCCGGCGATGCGGCGTTCAAGATCGCCATTGAGGTGCACTTCCTCGATGTCCCGCAGACCGTTCCAGAGCCTGTCGCGCAGGGAGCGGATGCGTTCGGTCTCGGCGCCCATTTCCAGCCTGGCGAGGCGGAAGGCTTCGCCCATGCCGACAATCTGATGGGTGGGCAAGGTGCCGGAGCGCATGCCGCGCTCATGGCCGCCGCCGTGCATCTGCGCTTCCAGACGCACCCGCGGCTTCCTGCGCACGTAGAGGGCGCCGATCCCCTTGGGCCCGTAGGTCTTGTGGGCGGAGAAGGACATCAGATCGACCTTGAGTCGGCCCAGGTCGATTTCCACCTTGCCCGCCGCCTGCGCGGCGTCGACGTGGAACACGATGCCCTTCGCGCGACACAGCTCGCCGATGGCCGGGATGTCCTGGATCACGCCGATCTCGTTGTTCACGAACATCACGGAAACCAGGATGGTGTCGGGACGGATGGCCGCCCGCAGCGCCTCCATGTCGATCAGGCCGTCGGGTTTGACGCCGAGATACGTGACTTCATAGCCTTCCCGTTCCAGCTCGCGACAGGTATCCAGTACCGCCTTGTGCTCGGTCTTCACCGTGATCAGGTGCTTGCCCTTGCCGTGATAGAAATGCGCCGCGCCCTTGATGGCGAGGTTGTTCGATTCGGTGGCGCCGGAAGTCCAGACGATTTCCCTGGGGTCGGCGTTGACCAGGGCGGCGACATGGCCGCGCGCCTCTTCCACCGCGCGGTCGGCATCCCAGCCGAACACGTGGGAACGCGACGCGGGGTTGCCGAACATCTCGGTGAGATAGGGAATCATCTTCGCGGCCACGCGCGGGTCAACCGGGGTGGTGGCCGAGTAGTCGAGGTAAATCGGGGTTTTGACCATATTGCTTCTGCTCCGTGAGCCGTACGTCGGTTAATACGCGGCTTTGATTTCCGCCGAGCCGATCACTCGGCGCGTGTCCTTGCGCGGGGCTTCTTCTTCCTGCGCCCGCTTTTCCAGTTGCGTGGCGACCAACTCGTTCAGGGTCACCGACTCCAGGTAATCGTATATGCGGTTGTTGAGGTTCATCCACAAGTCGTGGGTCATGCATTCGCGATCATCGTGACAGTTGCCCAGACCGCCACACTGGGTGGCGTCGATCGGCTCGTCGACGGCGCGGATGATCGCCGCGACCGAGATTTCCTCCAGGGGCTTGGCCAGAGTGTAGCCGCCACCGGGGCCGCGCACGCTGTCGACGATACCCTGGCGACGCAGGCGGCCGAACAGCTGTTCCAGATAGGACAGGGAAATGCGTTGCCGCTCGCTGATGCCGGCCAGCGTGGTGGGGCCGCGTTGATGCCGCATGCCAAGATCGATCATCGCGGTTACCGCGAAACGTCCTTTGGTGGTCAAGCGCATGATGAACCTCGATGAATGGTGGAAGATGCCGACACTGTACTAATCCCGATTATTTTGGTCAACTATTACACGAACCTAGTCCACTATTTTGTTCAGGTACGCGGGATCGAAATCATCGTCCGGCTTGCCGCCTTCCTTATCGACCTCGGCGCCACCGCCCAGACGCTTCAACTCGGCGACGATCCAGTCGATCCGCTGATCGGTCATGGCCGAGTGGTCCACCAGGCCGTGAATGGCCTTCACCACGGGGTCATTCATGTCGCTGGACACCGCGTAGGCGGAGAAGCCCAGCTTCTTCGCCACCGCCTCGCGCGCCTTGTCCTGCTCGGCGTCGAGGATGCGCGCGGGAATGCCGATGGCCGTCGCGCCCGGCGGCACGTCCTTCACCACCACCGCGTTCGAACCCACCTTGGCGCCCGCGCCCAGGGTGATGGGGCCGAGGATCTTGGCGCCGGCGCCGATGATCACGCCCGACATCAGGGTCGGGTGCCGCTTGCCCTTGTTCCAGGAGGTGCCGCCCAGCGTGACGCCGTGATACAGCGTGCAGTCGTCGCCCACTTCCGCCGTCTCGCCGATCACCACGCCCATGCCGTGGTCGATGAACACCCGCCGACCGATGGTCGCGCCCGGGTGGATCTCGATGCCGGTGAACCAGCGCGCGAACGAACTGGAAAACCGCGCCAGCCACTTGAACCCGGCGTGCCAGAGTCCATGCGACAGCCGATGCCAGAGAATCGCGTGCAGACCGGGATAGGTGGTCAGCACCTCGAAAAAGGTGCGTGCCGCCGGGTCGCGATCGAACACGACGCTGATATCTTCCCGCAGGTGTTTGAACATGAGGCGATTCAGGACGAAAAAGTCTTGAAATTATCCAATACCCGAGTAATCGAGTCAAACTTGACCCCGGGTGCCGCGCCACAGCCCCTCAGAGCGCCGCCTTGGGCGCGCGCCGGCGCGCTGCCTGTTCGTCGGTCAGGCGCTGATCTCGCCTCTCCTCGCGCTGGCGTTCCTGCTGGTGATGGCGCGCGGCCAGGGCCTCGTAGGCCTTCACCTTCCGGCGCAATTCCAGCCAGCTGTCATGGGCGCCACGCCAGTGCGCCAGAGCCTGGGCGACTTCCCGCTCCTGATGACCGATGGCCACGTCGAGCTTGTTCAGAAACGCGTGGTAATCGCGCAGGAGATGAATGTCCATGCCGCGATCGCCGGCCTGGCCGGTCAGGCGCTGCTGGTATTCCCGCTTGTAGCCGCTCAACTCGTCCTGTCGCCGCCGCGCATCCTCTTCCTTGCGCTTGAGGATGCGCAGCAGACGCTCCGCCGCTTCCATGCGGTGCCGGGCATGGTCCAGCAGGGATTGCAGCGGGAAGCGGCCGGGCATGGCGCGAGGTCAGTCGACTTCCTCGGTCTCGGCCAGGCGTCGCGCCTCCGAGTCGAGCATGACCGGAATGCCGTCGCGGATCGGATAGGCGAGGCGATCGGCCTTGCAGATCAGTTCGTCGCCACGGCGGACGAGGGGGCCCTTGCACAGCGGGCAGACGAGGATATCAAGCAGCTTGGGGTCCATGGCGGGCTTTCAGGGTGTGGTCGATAAGGGTTTTTAGTCCCGGCTCCAGTTCCGCGTCAACCGCGAGATACCAGGCATCCGGGGAGGCGAAGGCCATGCATTTGACCGCGTCCTTCTCGGTCATCAGCACGGTGCCGGCGGGCATATCCCGCGCGGTATAAATGTGATGATCGGGAAACGCGTGCGGCTCCGCGCGCACACCCAGACGCGCCAGATGATCGAAAAAACGTCGCGGGTGGCCGATGCCGGCCAGCGCGTGCGCCTGGCGCCCGACAAACTCGGCCGCCTCGGCGGTGCGCGTGGGTTCCCGCAGGTTATGGAAGGTGGCGCCACGCAGGCGCATGGCGAAACTGGGCGGCAGCAGGATGAAGTCGTCCGGATCGCCACCATTGACCACGGCGGCATCCACCGTGGCGAGGCGCCCGAGCGGCTCGCGCAGGGGGCCGGCGGGCAGCGGGCGGGCGTTGCCGAAACCGCGATCGCCATCGACGACCACGATCTCCATGTCGCGAGCCAGGGCATAGTGTTGCAGGCCGTCATCGGTGACGAGCACATCCACCTCGGGATGGGCGCTCAGCAATCGCCGCCCCGCATCCGCCCGCCTGCGCCCGATCCAGACCGGGCAGCGCGCACGCCGCGCCAGCAGCACGGGCTCATCGCCGACCAGCGCGGGATCGCTGTCCGCGCCGACCGCCATCGGCGCGCGGGCCCGGCCGCCGTAGCCGCGGCTGATGATGCCCGGGTGGTAGCCGAGTTCGCGCAGCCATCGCGTGATGCAAAGCGTCAGCGGTGTCTTGCCGCTGCCGCCGACCGTCAGATTGCCCACCACGATCACCGGCACCGGCAGACGATGGGTCCTGAACAGGCCGCCACGATAGGCCAGGCGCCGCAACGCGACCAGCGCGAGGAACAGCAGGCTCGCGGGCAGCAACAGGAAGCGGTAGCGACAGTCGCCGTACCAGCAGCGCTCGAGTAAGCCCCTCACTCCTGCGCCGTGTTCTGGGTCACGAAGGTCACGCGGGGATAGCCGGCGCGCCGGGCCGCGTCCATCACCCGCACCACGGACTGATGGCTGGCATGCGCGTCGGCGGAGATGACGATGACCGGGTCGTCCCTCGCATCGCCCGCCGCCTCTTTCAGCGCCAGCACCAGGGTTTCGACACTGGCGAAGGCGAGGCCATTGTTGTTGACCGCGTAACTGCCGCGCTCATCGATGTTGACGGTGATCTGCGCGGGCATTTCCTTGGCGTTGTCACCCTGGGCCTGCGGCAGGTTGATCTGCAACTCGGCAAAGCGCGCGTAGGTGGTGGTCACCATCAGGAAGATCAGGATCACCAGCAACACGTCGATCAGCGGAATCAGATTGATCTCCGGCTCATCGCGCCGGCGGTTGCCACGGAAATTCATTTCCGTTCGCCGTGGGCCAGTTCCACCAGTTTGACCGCCTGCTGTTCCATTTCCATCAGGAAGGCATCCACCCGGCCACGGAAGAAGCGATAGAAAACCATGCTGGGAATGGCGACGATGAGGCCGAACGCGGTGTTGTACAGCGCCACCGAGATACCGTGCGCCAACGCCGCCGGATTGCCGCCGGTGGGCGATTGCGAACCGAAGATCTCGATCATGCCGACGACCGTGCCGAGCAGGCCCAGCAGCGGCGCCACCGTGGCGATGGTGCCGAGCGTGGAGAGATAGCGCTCCAGTTCATGGCCGACCGCGCGTCCCGCCTCCTCCAGCGATTCCTTCATCACCTCGCGGCTGGCATTGATGTTGCGCACGCCAGCGGCGAGGATGCGTCCGAGCGCGGAGTTCTCGTTGAGCGCGCGCAGGATGTCGGGGTTGGCGCCATGGCGGCGCAGATTGTCCACGGTCTGGTCGAGCAGACCGTGCGGCGCGACCAGCGCCACGCGCAAGGCATAGAAGCGCTCGAAAATGATGGCCAGCGCCAGGATGGACGCGATGATGAGCGGCCAGATGGGCCAACCGGCGGCTTCGATGAGGGCTAACACGGTAATCTCAACTCCCTAGGACGCGGGCTAATGTAGCCTGCAAGCCCCTCTCGGGCAAGCCGGCATATAATCGCGCGCTTTGCGATCCACCCCATTCTGTAAGGAACCCGGCGCCGATGATCCGCCGCCTGATCAACAAGGTCTTAGGAAAGAAAAGCGATGCCGGACCGCGCATCCTGCCGCTCGACCAGCACGGCATCCGCCGCGAGCGGATCCATGCCTGCGCGCTCCGGGTCACCGATACCCTGGCGCGGGAGGGCTATGCCGCTTTCGTGGTCGGCGGCGCGGTGCGCGATCTCCTGCTCGGGCGCGAGCCCAAGGACTTCGATGTCGCCACCAATGCCACGCCGGATGAGATTCGCGGCCTGTTCCGCCGTTCGCGAGTCATCGGCCGCCGTTTCCAGATCGTGCATGTCTACTGCGGCCCGGATCTGATCGAGGTCACCACGTTCCGCGCCGCGACCCCCCCCGCGGAGGACGAGGAGGAAGATGGCCGGGTCACCGCCGCCGATGGCATGCTGCTGCGCGACAACGTCTTCGGCACCCAGGAAGAGGACGCCGCGCGCCGCGACTTCTCCGTCAACGCGCTCTATTACGATCCGGTTAAACAGGAGATCTGGGATGGCCACGGCGGCGTCGCCGATGCCCAGAAGAAAGTGCTGCGGATGATCGGCGACCCGGCCCAGCGCTTCCGCGAGGATCCAGTCCGGATGCTGCGGGCGGCACGCTTCGCGGCCAAGCTGGATTTCCACATCGACCCGGCCACCCGCGCCCCGATCGCGGAACTCGCGTCCATGCTGGCGCGCATCCCGGCTTCGCGTCTGTTCGACGAAATGATGAAGCTGCTGCTGTCCGGCCATGCCGAGCGTGGTGTCAAGCAGTTGCGCGCGGAAGGCCTGCACCACGGCGTGCTGCCGATGCTGGACGCCATCCTGGACGACCCCGCGCGGCAGAAATTCCTGCACCATGCCCTGCACGACACCGACCAGCG
>CAZONS010000213.1:0-6374 GCA_964581195.1 uncultured Thiobacillus sp.
CGCATCGTAAACATGCCTATAAATCAACGTGTTGAGGGTTAAGTTGAGAGGATTGCCACGCTATGGAGGAGAGCGACAGCAATCTCCTACGCTGACTTATCCAGAGCTTTACCCGGAAACGCTAGTTGTCGCAGTTCACAATGACCTTCGAACATCGCCAGACTGCTTGCACACTGCGGGCACAAAGATGGCAACACTACTGAGCCAGATTCTCCAGCACCTTGGCGTAGATGCCCCGGCGTGCAATCTTGTTTTTGGCTCCCGTTTTATAGCACTGACGGATTACTGCGGTGGTGAACTTGGACGTACTCTCAGCCACGATTCCAGTATCTTGGCCCGTGTACGCCTTGCGCTCCTTGAGGGTTGCCCCCCCATGAGTTTGCATCTTGGGCTTGTGCGCATATCGCTTGCTGATTCGACCCCCTTTGTCGATATCCTTTTTGATACGACGGACAGCGACCGCAACCATCCTGTATTTGCACATCTGAGTTACTCACCGCTGGCCGCCCAGATCATTGAGGAAATCCTTCCGCCCCTACGAGGCAACCTTAACATCGAAATACCGGAGTTCGGTGTCGCGGTTAGGGCTTTTACTCCGCCTGCGGTTTAATCCCTACGCCGAATTGGCTTTGCGATACCGTTCGGCCAGCTTTTCCATTGCCGCATCGATATGAGCCCCATTCTGGTGGGCATAGCGTTCCACCATCGCCAAGGTCTTGTGCCCGCTGATCCGCTTGACGGTGGGCAGATCGACGCCAGCCTGAACCAAGTGCGTGATGGCCGTATGCTGCAGGGTATGCCGGACAATCTGGTCCGGGTCTAGGCCGGCGGCTTCAACAACACGCCGGAACGGCTTGCGAATGTCCATTGCGTGACCAGATGCCGCACCCGGCGACTGGAACAGCCAAGGGTTGCCCGGTTGCAAGGCGGCCACATAGCCCGCTAGGAAGTCGGCGAGGTGCTTCGTGATGGGCTGCTCACGTGCCCCAGCCTTCGCCTTCGGAATGAAGATGGTTCGGCGCTGCAAGTCGATATGCTCCCGGCGGATGGAAAGAATCTCCATCTTCCGCGCGGAGGTTTCCACGCCGATAACGATGAACGGGTAAACGATGGGGCTGGCATCCGCCTTCGCGCATTCCTCCAGGCGGGTGACCTGATCCGCCGTCAGGTAGGTGATGCGCCCCTGACCTTCCTGGAAGCGGTTGAGCTTGGCCGGGCGGCGATCCATCCATCCCCATTCAATCGCCTTGTTGAACAAGTGCGACAACACGGCCAATTCCCGGTTGATCGTCCCTGGCTTGGCCGCCGTGATCTTCTCCGGCGTTCGCTCGATGACCTTGCCCCTGGGGCGAACGATGACGGCTTCCTGCTGGCGCTGGCGCTTGTAGCGTTCAACGTCAAAGGCGCTGACCTTGGACAAGGGCATGTCGCCAAAGAATGGGACAAGGTGATGATTCAGGCGCGCGGCCTTCATCTTCAAATCCTTCCCGCCTGACTCGCCGAGGCGTTCAAGGTATTTGCCGGCGGCTTCCCGGAACGACAAGGCGACCTTGCGCCGCTTCGGCAAGGCCAGACGGTCATGCTTGGCATCGTTGCGAACCTTGGCGATGAATTCTTCCGCCTGGGTGCGGGTAGTTCCTTCCGACTCGCGGCCGATGACGCGATGAATGCGCTGGCCGTCGACCATGATGTTGACGGTGAAAACACCGTCTCCGCTGGCCTTGCGTATTCCACGCAACCTGGACACCCATTCCACGTGAATCTGGACAGTCGGAGCGCAGCGACGCGGGGGTTTTTCTTGTACTTTGAAGGGTAGGTCGGGGTCAAATTTTGTTGGGTTTGGTTTACTCGGGTGGGCTGGTGGTTTTATTACTGCGTAACGAAGGATTCTGGAAGTATTCATCCCATTCCGCCGAGTCCAATTCGAGCGTCGCCTGGATCTGATCATCGGCATCTTTGATCAGACTTTCGAGCATTTGGCGGTTCGTTACGCCGTAACGCCTGGAGAGTCTGGCCACCGGAGTTCGACAGTTAATCCGATAACTCCTTGATTCCGTTAAACACGAATTCAAAACGCTCCACTACAACAGCGTCAGCTGCTGCGAGGCAGACGGTTTTTTCACCCGTAGTGCACTGAGCACCTCACTTTGTCCGTCGTTGATGGAAGACACTCCGGTCACCGGCGCGGCACCGTTGATCCGGATGCGGTGATGCTGGATGCGGCGCAATTGCTCAAGCGCCCGTTCTGGTGTCAGCCCGGCATTCGCCGCGCGCAGCCGCATGCGCATGACCCGGTGCAGGATCAGCGCCATGAAGCAGATCGACGCGTGTGCCCGAATCCGCTCCGGAAGCCGGTGGTACACCGGGCCAATCTCCAGTTCCGACTTGAGCACCTTGAAGCCTGTCAGCGACCGCCATATAGGAGCCATTTCAAGATCGGCATAAAGGAGCCACGGCGGATTGCCAGGATGTGGCCGGGACGATGGACGTGCTTACTCTCCGACCCGCGACAGAACGGCCCGCACGACCTCGGCAGAGATTCGGAAATCACTCTTCATCAGGTCCTCGAAGACTGCCCGGGCGGAATGGATTAACCCCCGAGTCCTGGCCATGCCGATGACGGCGGCGGTTCCGGCGACTTGCAAACCCTGTTCGGCGGCAATGGCGCGTCCGGCCCGCTCGTCCATGAGGATCAGGGCAGGTTCTGCTTGCGCGAGCGCCAGGCGGATGCACTCGGCTTCCCCCTCGTCCAGATCGGGCAAGGCTGGCGACTCCGTACTCGGGGACAAGACGAACAACCAGCCTTCCTCCAGGGCGGCGCGGATGGCGGTCTGCCCCGGCCAGGCCCCGCAATCGAGGACTTCTGCCCGGACGGTTTCGGGAATGGCCACGCGGCCGAACAAGGCTTCGAGCCAGGGGATGCCGCCGACCCGCGCCAGCGCGATCAGCGGGCTGGCATCGCTCAGGACGAGGCGAGCCATGCCTCGAGCGTGTCCAGGTCGGCGAGGACTTCCTGGCGGCTGCCGCGAATCACGGGGATGCTAAGTCGGCCAAGGTGGCTGGAGAAATCGGGGACGGACATTTGGGCCAGCCTGGCCGCCCGGCCCAGGGACAGGTTGCCATCCTTGAACAGCGCGGTGGCCATGGCGACCCGGACGCCGGGTATGGACAAGGTCTGCGCTTGGTCCAGGTGCACCAGTACGGCATCCGGCTCGTCCCGGTTCATGACCACCACCAGATCCTTCCGGGCCTTGCGCAGCGCTTCGGACGGGTTGTTCTTGAGCCCGCTAACGTTGACCACTTCCATGACATTCTCGAGGGAATATGAGAGGGGAATATTGTATGGGAATTCGTGGGATTCAGCCTGGTGATATCAGCTCCCACAGCATTCCCGTCCGCTGGTGTCCCCATCGGGCGAGTTCTGCCGGGGGAGCCTCTGCCGCCGCGTAGCGCCGCCAGGTGCCCAGGTTGTCGCGGGCGATGGCGCCGGTGACAGGCACCGCCTGCAACTCCAGGGTTTGCCATCCAGCAGAACGCCCACATGCACAGGCACGTCCTACAACTGCGTCAGAGTGTTCAGAGTCGTTTCGCTCATGTCGATAGCCATGTCCCGCATGATCGATCCACTTCCAACCCTATTCCTCTTCAAAACAATACACTCCTCAGACTCATACCCTGTTGGAAATGACGTGGGCTTGGCCATCCTGAGGATGTCTGCTAGTGTTCGATGCGGTGCTTGGCGTCTGACACTTTTCTGACACTCGCATCGTATAACACATGCGCTTGGGTGCGGTCAGCTGCGGTTGAATGCGCACAAGCGCTTGTTTTTAAACAGAGTTACGTATGGCTGCGGAGCCAGAACGGCATTGAAAACCGCGTGTCGACGGTTCGATTCCGCCCCTGGCCACCAACGAATTCAATCAGTTATCGCAGCATCCCAGCAGGTTTCCCACGGTTTCCGAGGCTTTCTACGGGAACCACCCGCGCTGACCTGCGTTTGATTGCGCCCCCAGGGTCCCGGTGAAATATTTTTTCGTCGGACGGAAAAGGCGCCCGAGACAATCGCTATACGCAGCTCCCTAATTCAAGGAGCTGTTCATGTGGTCCCCGTCGCCCCCCTTCCACCGCATCGCGGTGTCCCCTGTTGCCCCCGCCGTCCAGGCCCCGCCCTCCGCTTCCAGCAGTTGGAGGTGCGCCATGGCCAAGCCCTATCAGAAACCCAACCGCATCAACCGCTACCTGCGCGCGGCGGGTCTGGAGCTGCTCAAGGTCTCCAAGCCCAAGCCTGGCAGTGGGGTTGCCGCCGGCAGGACGCCGGTGTGTCACGTGGAGGGGGTTGCAGCCGAGCCCAGCATCCCCGACTCGCTGCGCAAGCATCGCCACAACCAGAGGCATCTGACAGAATCCAGCGACCAGTTACGCGCCCAAATCGCCAGGACGAAGGTCGCCAAGGGTACGCGGCACCCGTCGCGGAAACGCCCGCCAAGAAGCCTGACGGACTCTTGCTACAAGTCTCCCGCCGGCACGGCCAGCATGGGCGCAATGGCCTGTTGCAGCTTTGTCGCCTGGCCCTCCACGAACTTCCGGAGTGTCGCCACTTGCGATTGCTCGGTCTCAAGGTAGGCATCTGAGCTGGCCTGGTCCGCCACGGCCTTCATGGCGGCCTTGGCCATCCGGGCCATCTCTCGTGCCAGTACGGACCGTGGGATGCCCACCCTGGATGCGAAATCCGCAAAATCAAATGGACCGACCACGTCGAGCGCGAACTCGTCACCGTAGGCCATGGCCAGTTCATGCTCGACCTCTGGAAATTGCACGACGCTAACCAAGTCGTAGCACGGCGCCAATTCCAATCCAGCCTGATGGCAGAAAAAGCTGATGTTCTTGCCATGGGCATCGGCATTGCCGATGAGGTACTGATACAGCGCCCAGCGCATCAACTGCATCTTCAGTTGCGCTTTGCGCGGCGCCAGTGCGGCAAGCTCGAACAGCCGCGCAAAGCTCACTCCGTCACGGATGTGGCTCACGTCGCGACCGGAACCAAAGTTGCGCTCGTACTTGTAGGCCACCGGATAGTCCAGGACCTGGCAGGCATCGATGGTGTGGCGTCGGCCCACGCCATCCGAGCCACGTTGCCGGTCGAAGCGAGCGACAGCCAGGACCGGGTCTGGCAGGCGCAGGATATCGACCTCTGCAGTCTCAAGGCCAATCCTGCGGGCTAGTTGCATGCAGAAATGCTCATTGACCACCAGTCCCGCCAGCCGGGCATCCACTGGCTCGGGCTTCAGGATATGAGTGGAGGCATAGCGACCCTGGGCGAGATACAGGCGTCCACCGTCCTGGTACACCGGCAGCTTGTCCTGAAAACCGGCGATGGACATGCGCACCCGGCCATCCCAGACGGAGAAAGGAAGGTGCGCGCGGTCGGCGATGCGCTGGGCAAGTTCCTCCCGGGAGATTTCGCGTAGTTCCGTAGCCACCCCGACAGGTGTCATGCCCTCGGGCAGAAAGGACAAGGCGCCGGCGGTTTCCCGACCGATTTCACGGATGAGGCCAAAAATGTTGTTCCGGGAAATCTGGTGCGTGGTGGTCACGATGTCCAGCGCCCGCCCTTCCGGCAATAGGTTTTCCAGGAAGCGCCGGATGCTGCCGAACCTGGTTGGGTCAGTGTTCAGGGGAAAGGCCGGCGACAGGGGGTAGGCCTCTGGAGACTGCGCCCAGGTCGGGACGTAGGTGAAGTTGAAGCGTTCCTCCAGGGAATCGAAGGTGACGGAGCCCACCCGGGAGGCACCATCGAATACCCAAAGCTGGTGCTCGGCCATCAGGGTTCCTGCACGCTGACCGGCACCCCGGTCATCCGCCGCAGGTCTTCCTTGGTCACCAGCAACAAAGACAGCCCCAAGCCGTCCAGCACCTTCAGGAGCTTGTCGAGGCCCACCGGCCTGCCATTCTCCAGGCGTGAGAGCAGTCCTACCGACACCCCGCAAAGCGCGGCGGCATCATCGATACGCAGCCCGCTCTCGGTGCGGCGCATGCGTACCGCATTGCCAATCAAGGGCAAGGAGGCGGTCTGGGAAGCCGCCAACGTGATGGGTTGGCTAGGCAGCGCGGTCATGATTTCACGATATGGATAACGGATGGCATTGTGTCACCACAGCAGATGCTATTTCAATATATAAGAAATAACACTCCAATCGTTACGGGAGAATAGAGGCATTATCGGAATATGGAAACCAACGGGCACCAGCGTCTACGCCATCCGGCTGCCATCGACTTGCGGATGCGCCGCGCACGCCGTTCTACGCAATCTGCTTCGGGGCTAGTACCTCATTTCATCGTAACTTGCGGATAGAGGTGTTTGAGCTTGACGCGGG
>CAZONS010000214.1:0-6339 GCA_964581195.1 uncultured Thiobacillus sp.
CAGGGTCCTGCCGACCCGCTTGATGGACGGGCTGTTGCTGCGTGTCTCGGGGGATGGGAAGCGTTAGAAGACGGCATTCGGACATGGACATGCAGGCACACTCTTCTTCCGGCGCTTTCGCGCAATGGCGGCGACGGCTCGACCAGCCCATCGCCACTACCCTGATGCTGTCTCTCAGCCTGCATCTGGCATTGCTGATCCTGGTCCAGCCGGCACCGGGTGGCGGTGAGGAAATGACCGCCACGGTCATCCAGGCGCGACTGGTCAGTCCCGTGGCCGAGCCGATGGCGACCGTGCCGGAAGTGCCTGTGGAGCCAGCGACGGACATGCCGCCTCCGCCCACGCCCGAGGAGGAGGTGAAGCCCCCGACACAGGCGCTCATGCCGCCGTTGCTGACCAGCACTGTGCCCTCGCCGGCGCCGCCATTGCCAGTCGCGCCCACGCCGATCCCGGAAACGCGGGCGCCGATTCCCGCCGCCGAGTCGCGGCCACCGCCGACAACCGCCGCGGCAATCGGCGCCACCCCCGCGGCCGTGTCCCCCGCGGCGGGCCCGCCCGCGCATCGCGAGACGAGTCCAACGCTGGGGCTCGGCCTCGATACCACCTGGTATCTCGCGCGCCAGGTGGACAAGGCCGCCCGCGCCACCGACAGCATCGTGCCCGATTACCCGGAAGATGCGCGGCGTCGCAACCAGGAAGGCACGCTCAAACTGATGGTGAAGATCGACGATCTGGGGCGCGTGCGCGAGGTCGAGGTGGTGGAGGCGGATATCCCGGGGCTGTTCGACGCGGCGGCGCTGGAGGCTTTTCGCGACGCCCGCTTCCAGCCGGCCATGAAGGATGGCCGGCCGGTGCGTTACCAGGCGTATATCCGGGTGGTGTTCAGGTTGCGCGACTGAACCCTCGCGCCAGCGGGGTGCTCATTTCGCGTAATACAGGAAGTTCTCGTAGGTCGATTCCGCCACCCGGAACCACTGGATCTGGCTGTCGCGGAATGCCTTCCATTCCTGGTAGATGCGCTTGAAGTCGGGGTTCCTCGCGGCCTCTTCGTCGTAGATCTGGAAGGCGGCGTCGCGGGCGGCGAGCATGATGTCCTTCGGGTAGGCGTGCAGTTGCACATCCTGCTTGACCAGGCGCATCAGCGCCTGCGGATTCTTGACATCATATTCGGCCAGCATGTCGGCGTTGGCTTCCGCGCAGGCGGTTGCGAAGGCCTGCTGGTAGGACGCCGGCAGCGCCTCCCACTTGGCCTTGTTGACGTAGAAGGAGAGCTGCGGGCCACCTTCCCACCAGCCTGGGTAGTAGTAGTGCCTAGCGATCTTGTGGAAGCCTAGCTTCTCGTCGTCATAAGGGCCGACCCATTCCGCCGCGTCGAGGGCGCCGCGTTCAAGCGAGGGGTAGATGTCGCCACCGGCGAGGGTCTGCTGGACCGCGCCCAGGCGCGCCATGATCTGTCCACCGATGCCTGGGATGCGCATCTTCAGGCCCTTGAGGTCGGCCAGCGATTTGATTTCATTGCGAAACCAGCCTCCCATCTGGACGCCGGTGTTGCCACCGGGAAACTGTACGATGTTGTATTGGGCGAACAATTCGCGCAGCAGTTCGATGCCGCCACCCGCATACATCCAGGCGTTCTGCTGGCGCGCGGTCAGACCGAAGGGCATGGCGCAATCGAAGGCGAGGGCCATGTTCTTGCCGACGTAGTAGTAGCTCGCGGAGTGGCCGCATTCGACCGTGCCCTGTTGCACGGCGTCGAGGACCTGCAGGCCGGGGACCAGGTCGCCACCGGCATGCACGCGGATCTGGAACTTGCCGCCGGTGATCTTCGCCACCCGGTCGGCCAGGACGTCCGAGGCGCCGTAGATGGTGTCCAGGCTCTTGGGAAAGCTTGAGGCAAGACGCCAGTGGATGTCGGGCAGGTCACCCGTCTGGGCGGCGGTTTCCTTCTTGCCGCAGCCGGGGAGGGTCAGCGCGGTGGTGGCGGCAAGGCCGGCACCGGCCCCTTTCAGAAAGGCACGTCGTTGCATGGGGAGTCTCTTGGAGTGGGGGCGGGTCAGGCCGTCAGCGGCTCGCGCGGACGGATGCGGACGATGACATCGATGCTGTCGGCCACCATGCCCTCGGGCAGGGCGGGCAAGCCGGAGAGGAGCATCGAGTCGTCGTGGATGTCGCTCAATTCGCCATTCTCGATGTTGTAGAAATGATGGTGCGGCCGAGTGTTGGGGTCATAGAAGACGCGGCTCGGATCGACGATGACTTCGCGGATCAGCTTCTTTTCCAGAAACACCTTCAGTGTGTTGTATACCGTGGCCTTGGAGACCTCGCTGTAGCGCGCGTTGACGATGGCCAGCAACTGGTCAGCGGAAAGATGCTCATGGCGGGAGAAGAGGGCGCCCGCGATTTCGATGCGTTGATGCGTGGGGGCGATGCCATGCTCGCGCAGCATTTCCGCGATTTCCTTGCGCGGCATCGGTGCGGTGTGGCTAGGGGTCATGGAAAATCCAGCGGGTTCAGCGAGTTAGCGCATTCTAGTGGCGCGCTTAAACCCTGTCTAATCGGCGGTTCGCGGCTGCCAGGCATACGGTCGCGCGTCGATGTCGGCCTGCCGCCCCAGCATCGACTCCAGCAACACCTCCGCCGCCGCCGGTGCCATGGTCACACCATAGCGAAAGTGGCCGCTGTTGATGTACAGGTTGCCCACATCGGGATGGCGGCCGATGAAGGGCAGGTTGTCATGCGAACCCGGGCGCAATCCCGCCCACTGGGTGACGATTTCCGCCCCGCGCAGCGCAGGCAGGGTGGCGTAGGCGAAATCCAGCAATTCCGCGCGCGCCTGCGCGGTGGTGCGCTTGTCGAAGCCGACTTCTTCCAGCGTGCTGCCGGCCAGGATGTGGCCATCCCGGCGCGGCACCAGGTAGTGACCACGGTGATAGACCACGCAAGACAGCAGTCCGGGCGACGCCTTGAACAGCAGGATCTGCCCGCGCACGGGCCAGATTTCAGGCGCCATCCCGAATTCCGCAAGCAGTCCGCCGGACCAGGCGCCCGCCGCGACCACGACCGTCTCCGCGGTGAAGTGACCGGCCGTGGTCTCGACGCCGATGACGCGCTCGCCCTGTGTGCGCAGGTGCCGCACGGTCGCTCGTTCATGGAGGGTGACGCCGGCCCGCAGCGCGGCTTCCCGCAAGGCCTGCATGATTCTGGGGTTGCGGGCCTGGGCGACGTTGGGCAGATACAGCGGTTCGGCCACGTGTCGCGTGGACTGAACCGCATGGCTGAGCCCGGATGGCATCGGTTCCAGCGCTTCCGCGTGCGCCCCGCACCAGTTCAGCGCCGCGTCGCGTTCGTCCGGATCCAGCACCAGCATGCCGCAGCGCCAGTATTCCGCATCGATGCCGCTCGCCTCGCCGAACATCGCCGCCGAGGACGACCACAGCGCCCGCCCACGCTGCGCCATGGCATTGACCTCCGGACCGTAGTTCCAGGGCAGAAGCAGAGAGAGAATGCCCGCGCCCGCCCAGGATGATTCCCTGCCGCTGTCGCCCTGTTCGAGTACGCTTACCTCCAGTCCCGCCTTGCGAAGCATGAAAGCACTGAGCAGGCCATTGATGCCGGCACCGAGTATGAGGGTGGAAACCATGGGAAAGAATGCCGTCCGTCGTGGAAGATCGGCCGCTTGTCGTCGACAGGCTGCCGGATGATCGAGGCGAGGCTAGCATAATACTCAGCCAACCGAGGACACAGGCCCATGCACTTCGCAACGCTCGCACAGCGCGGCATCACGTTGATGGAAACGCTCGTCACCATGAGCATCGCCGTCATACTGCTCACCATCGGCGTACCGTCCTTCGTCGACATGATGGCCGCCAACACGGCCAGTGGCTACGCCAATGATCTGCTGTCGGACATCAACTATGCCCGCAGCGAGGCGATCACCCGGGGCAACCGCGTGGTCATCTGCAAGGGCGCGACCTCGACCAACTGCACGACGGGCGCATGGGAGAACGGTTGGAAGGTCTTCGTGGATTGCAATGACAACCAGACGGTCGATGCTGGCGCCAGCTCCACTTGCCCGAACGGCGCGGATGAGGAAGTGCTGCGTGTGCACGCGGCGCTCTCCGGCGGATGGACGCTCAGGGCGGGTGGCAATGCGGCAAACCGGATTACCTTCCGGCCTGATGGCCGCACGACAAACAATGACACACTGGTCGCCTGCAAGGGTGGGGTGCTGAATTCCGGGAATCAGACACGCTCGAGCGCGGTGGTGGTGAATACGACCGGGCGTGCCCGGGTGGCGGCCGACACGAACAAGGACGGCAAGCCCGATGGCGTCGCGGATTGCAATCTTCCCGCGGAATAGGGGATGAGCGTGGTGGCACCCAATTCATTCATCTCCAGACAGATGCCACGCCAGTCGGGCCTGACCCTGCTGGAAATCATGGTGACCATGGTCATTCTGTCCCTGGGTCTGCTCGGGCTTGCCGCATTGCAGATGACCGGTCTGAAAAATAACCGCAATGCCTATTACAACAGCATGGCCGCGCAGATCGTATTGAATGTCGCGGAGCATTTGCGCGGCGACGCCACGAATGCCGCCACGGGCAGTGTCTATGACAACCTGGCGAAGATTTCCGCGGATTCGACTCAATGCAAACCCGAAGTTGAAACATTCACCACCCGCATGCAATGTCTGACCGCATCGTTGCCCGGGGGGCAGGTCTGGGTACACCCGGTCACGGGCAGCAATCCAAAAACGTTTTATGTGGCGGTGCGCTGGACGGATATTCAATTGAACGGGGGGATGGGGTGGGCCGCGAATTCGGCAAGCAATCCCGCGAAGGATGCTTGCGGCGATCCGGTTGCGGATACCAGCTGCTATTACAGCGTGGTGAGGCCATGACAGGAATTCACGGTACTCGCCAGTCCGGCTTGAGTCTCATCGAATTGATGGTGGCGATGACACTTGGGTTGGTGATCACCACTTCATTGGGGTACATCATGGTCGGCAGCCGGGCGACCTATCGCACGCAGGATGCCAGCGCGCGGGTGCAGGATACGGGGCGATTCGCCATCGAATACATCGCGCGTGAATTGCGTGCCGCTGGTCGTACGGGTGATATGACCTTATTGGTCTGGGGCAAGAAGGCCGATCTGGATGAGGATGGTGTTGAAGGTTATTCGGGCAATGTCGATTTGGCGGGCGATAGTGACGATATCACCGTGCGTTACCAGGATGATGCAAATACCATCGTAACGAATCAGATCTGTTTCGATGCCGATGCCGGTGAACTGGAAGATCGCTGCGGCGCGGCCGGTGGAAATCAGCCCTTCGCGCAAGGCGTGAAAAGCGTGCGGTTTCGTTATATGGCAGCGGATGGCACCTGGGGTAATGCCGCCGCGGCCAATACGCTAGCTGTCGAGGCGTGCATCATGGTCATGTCTCAAGAGTCGGGCATACTGAGCAATCAACAGAAAATGCGCGACTGCGCCGGCAACGAGGTGACCCAGGACGATACCCGGCTCTATCGGACCTTCCGCACGGTTGTCGCCTTGCGTAACCGAATCAACGCCTTGCCGTAACAATCATGCTGAATGCTTTCTCACGCCAGTCGGGCGCCGCACTCATCACCAGTCTGATCTTTCTGACGGTGCTGACGATACTGGGTATGAGTACCCTGGGAACGGCGCTGCTGGAAAGCCGGATGGCCGGCAATGCCAGAGACAAGCTGATCGCGTTTCAGGCCGCCGAGGCGGCCTTGCGCGACGCCGAGCAATACATTCTTCGCTCCGGCAGGGTGGCGGGGCCGCAGGATGTCGGAATCGGCGATACCGGATATGAGGAGACCGCCACCTGCGCATCGGGGAGTTGTTCCGCGCAGAGTTGCGATCATGGCATCTGCTACAAGGTGCCCAACATGAAGGACCCCTGCTCATCGGCACCCGCTACCGGAGGGGATGTGTGGAGTCAGCAGAACTCCGCCCTGTGGAACAAGGCCCTTCAATATTACCGGGCGGAGACCGCCGGCAAGGGTGTCGGTCTTGCCGGAACCTCCCTGGGTCTGAATGCTGCCTATGTCAAGCCAGGCAAAATGCCATTGGTGAATCGGCAGCCGGAATATCTCATAGAAGCCTTCCCGGAAAATTGTAATGTTTACGCCAGTACGTTCTATTACCGGATCAGTGTGCGTGCCTATGGCATGCGCAGTGGTACACGCGTGTTTCTTCAGGAAATCTATAAGCCATCATGATAGGAGGCGCGTCATGAACCATAGTGCCGTCAATACATTTCTTCTTGGATTGGGCGTGTCGCTTGCCGCCAGTCCGTCTTTCGCGGGCCTC
>CAZONS010000215.1:0-6331 GCA_964581195.1 uncultured Thiobacillus sp.
AGTACCTCGATTTCGGCGCCTTCGGCTCGATGCGCGATCTCCATGCCCAGATCCGCCGCGAGGTCGCCCGCAAGGACAAGGTCGACAACATCAAGCTCGGCCCCGGCGGCATCCGCGAGATCGAATTCATCGCGCAGGTGTTCCAGCTCATCCGTGGCGGCCAGAAAGCCTCGCTGCGGCTGCGTCCCACGCGGCCGATGCTGCACCAGCTCGCCGCCTATGGCCTGATTCCGGAGAGGCTGGCCGATGAGCTGGAGGAGGCTTACGTGTTCCTGCGCAACCTGGAACATCGCCTGCAATACCTGGATGACGCCCAGACCCAGATGCTGCCGGGCAATGAGGCCGACCGCCGCGGCGTCGCCGAGGCCATGGGCTTCGACGATTGGGCCGCCCTGCTGGCGCGGCTGGAGCCGATGCGGCGGAAGGTCTCGGGCCAGTTCGAGCAGGTGTTCGGCGCGCCGCAGGAGGACCAGACCCGCCATGCCCTGGCCGGCCTGTGCGAGCTGCCCGACGACGATGCCCTGGAACGGTTGCTCGTGGCGGGCTTCCGCGAGGACGCGGCCGCGGCGCTGGAGCGCCTGCGCGCGCTCAAGCGCGGCAGCCGCTATGCCAGCCTGCCCGTCCGCAACAAGGCGGCCCTCGATGGCTTGCTGCCCCCCCTGGTCGAAGTCGCGGGTCACTTCCCCAACCCGCTGGACACGCTGACCCGCATCCTCGACCTGCTCGACGCCATCAGCCGGCGCGCGCCCTATCTCTCCCTGCTCAAGGAGTATCCGCAAAGTCTGATGCAGCTCGCGCGCATCCTCAGCGCCAGCCCCTGGGCGGCTGCCTACCTGACCCGGCAGCCACACTTGCTCGATGAGCTGCTCGACAACCGCACCCTGATGGCGGCGCCGGACTGGCGGGCCGCGCGCGAGGAGCTGCGGCTGCAACTGGCGAGCCTCGAGGGCGATGTGGAGCGGCAGATGGATGCCCTTCGCCAGTTCAAACAGAGCGAAACCTTCCGCCTGCTGGCGCAGGATCTTGCGGGTCTGTGGACCCTGGAAAAGCTGTCCGACCATCTCGCCGACCTCGCCGACCTGCTGCTCGATGCCACCCTCGCGCGGGTCTGGGTCGACCTGCCCCGGCGCCACCGTGACCAACCCGCCTTCGCGATCATCGCCTACGGCAAGCTGGGCGGTAAGGAACTCGGCTACGCCTCGGATCTGGACATCATCTTCCTCTACGACGACCCGCATCCCGACGCACAGGAGATTTACGCCCGCCTCGGCAAGCGTCTGATCACCTGGATGTCGACGCTGACCGCCGCCGGCATCCTCTACGACACCGATCTGCGATTGCGTCCCGATGGCGCCTCCGGTCTCCTGGTCAGCAGCCTGGAAGCCTTCACCGAGTACCAACGGGACAAGGCATGGACCTGGGAGCACCAGGCGCTGACCCGCGCCCGCTACGTCTGCGGCGACCGCGCGGTGGGCGAGCGCTTCGCGGAGATCCGCGAACAGGTGCTGCGCAGCCCGCGCGATAGCGACACATTGCGCGCGGATGTCCTGGCGATGCGCCGGAAGATGTTCGACGGCCACCCCAACCCCAGCGGCCTGTTCGACCTCAAACACGACCGTGGCGGTCTGGTGGATGTCGAGTTCGCGGTGCAATACCTGATCCTGGCCCATGCCCCGGATCACCCGGAGTTGCTCGCCAATGTCGGCAACATCGCCCTGCTGAAGCGGGCCGGGGATCTGGGGCTGATCGCCGATGAAATCGGCGTCGCCGCCGGCGATGCCTACCGGGAGCTGCGCGCCCGTCAGCACGCGGTCAAGCTGCAGGGCAGTGAACACGCTCGCATCGAACATGGCGGTCTTGCCCGGGAGATCGCCTCGGTGAAGGCGCTGTGGCGCGAGGTGTTCGGCAACGAGGCGTGAGCCGTGGCGCCGTGTAAAACGACATAATCAATATAATTGATTGATATCAAGCGATTTTCTTAAAGTTTTTCGCGCGCGGTCCGTAATCCGACGGGTGTAAACGTTTCACCCGAGAGCGCGCCATGATCAAACTGAAATTTCTGAACAACGTTTCCATCGGAACCCGCCTGCTTGGACTGACCCTGTTTCTCGCGCTGATGCTGCTGGTGGTTGGCGCGGCTGGCGTCTGGGGGCTCAGACAGGCCGCGCAGACGGCGTCGCGCATCTATGACCAGGACATCGTCGCCCTCAACCAGTTGCAGGAGGTGCGCTACAGCCAGGTGCTCGTGTACAGGCTCATCCTGGAGGCGCGTCTGTCCGCCGACGCGTTCGTCGCGCAGGAGAAATTCGATGGCATCGACAAGATCACGGCGCACATCACGGAAGGTCTGAACACCTACGGCAAGCGCGCCATGTCGCCCACGGAAAAGGCCCTGTTCGACGCTTATCTACTGGCGCGCAAGGGCTTTGGCATGGAAGGCCTGATGCCGATGCGGGATTTTCTTTCCGCCGAGAATTTCTCCGACGCCGACCAGCATTACAAGACCACCATGCTGGAGAAATACGAGAAGGTTTCGGAGACGACCAATGGCCTGATCGACTTCTATTCAAAATCGGCGCAGGCCGACCATGAGCACCTGGGCAGACTCACCCAGGTCATCCAGATCGCCTCGTTCATCATCATCGCGGCGGGCCTGACGCTCTCGATCCTGCTCAGCCTGGTGATCCGCAGGTCGATCCTGGAATCCACCCTGGAACTCAAGCGGGCCACGGAGGATTTCGCCAAGGGTGACCTCAGCCGGCGGACCGTCCCGCATGGCACGGATGAACTCGCCCAGGTCGCCTCCGGGTTCAACCTCATGGCCTCGGAAATCTCCAACCTGATCGGCGAAATCCGCGGTTCGGCCGAGGACGTCAGTCAGGCCTCCCGCCGCACCGCCGCGAACAGCGCCGAGGTGCTGCAGACCTCGGATCAACAGGAAAACCTCGCCCAGGCCACCGTCCAGACCAGCGGTGAGCTGGCCCGGACCAGCGAGCAGGTCGGCCAGAACATCGCCACCATCGTCAGTGCCGCCGATCAGGCCAGCGGTCTGGCGCGGCAGGGCCAGGACGTGGTCATGGCGGCCGGCAGGGGCATCCAGAGCATTTCGCAGTCGGTGGCCGACGCTTCCCAGGCCGTCGCCACGCTGGGACGTCATTCCGAGGAGATCGGCCGCATCGTCGGAGTCATCAAGGACATCGCCGACCAGACCAACCTCCTGGCGCTCAACGCCGCCATCGAGGCCGCGCGCGCCGGTGAACAGGGGCGCGGCTTCGCCGTGGTGGCCGACGAGGTGAGGAAGCTGGCGGAACGTACCAGCAAGGCCACTGGCGACATCTCCAACACCATCACCACCATCCAGCACGAGACGGATCGCACCGTGACTTCGATGGAGCAGGGCCGGAAACTGGTGGATGAGGGGGTCGAAATGGCCACCCAGGCTGGCGCGGCCATCGAGGCCGTCAATGCCGCCGTGAACCACGTCACCGGTCTGAGCCACGAGATCGACAGCCTGCGCAAGGAAGAAGAAGTGGCCAGTGCGGCCATCAACCAGCGCGTCAACGAGATCCTGGGCATGGCCCAGAAAAACCGTCAGGCCTCGCAAAACTCCGCGCATGCGGCCGGCGAACTGTCGGGCCTGGCCGACCAGTTGCGCGCCTCGGTCAGCCGGTTCAACCTCGCCCCGTGACGTTCGCCCGGGGCGGGCGGGATCAGGCCTTCTTCACGAATGCCGACTTCAGCCCCATGGCGCCGATGCCGTCGATCCTGCAGTCGATGTCGTGATCGCCCTCGACCAGGCGGATGTTCTTCACCTTGGTGCCGACCTTGACCACCAGGGAGGAACCCTTCACCTTCAGATCCTTGATCACGGTCACGCTGTCCCCGTCTTGCAGCACGTTGCCGTGGGCGTCCTTCACGACGGGCTTCTCGTCGGCCGCTTGGGCGGCTGCTCCCGACCATTCGTGGCTACATTCGGGGCAGACCAGCATGGCGCCGTCTTCGTAGGTGTATTCGGAATCGCATCGCGGGCAATGAGGTAAGGCGGACATGGGATGTGCTGACGTGTGGGACCCGCGGCAGTCTAACCGAACGGGGGGGCGGGAACCTTCGGCGTGGCGCCCACCTCAAGACACCAATGCCTCAGACGGTTCGTCTCCACTTCGAAATGGCTTTCAGATTATTCCCAAGGTTGCGCGGCGAGACCCCTCCCGTCGCCGAACCCTCTCCCTCGGAGCGGCGCATGGCCTCCCTCCGGGAGAGGATCGAGGCCATCCGCGCATCCGGTCTGCCGCTGCAGACCCAGGCGGACGAACTGTCGGCGCTTGGAAAGACCTCCGGGAGTCTGGATGAATCCCTGTTGATCCGGAGCCATGCCGACTTCATCACCGACGGCATGGCCACCCGGAATGACGAAGCGGCGCACCTGGAACGGCTGCGTCGTCCGGAGCAGGCGATCGAGCTCTATGAGGCCAACGTGCGCGACCGCTGCAAGGGGAGCCATCCCTATGAACGTCTGTGGGCGCTCCATGGCGCGGCGGGCAGGATCGAGGACGCAAGGCGCGTGTGCCAGGCCATGCTGGACCATGCCGACCTCGACGAGGTGAAACGAAAGAAATTCCGCGACTGGCTCGGCGCCTCGCGCCGGCCGGATTGACCGGCCTGAGCGCGACTCCGTTGACCCGCGCCTTGCGGCGCACCGCCTGGCCCGGCTTCATTCGCGCGCACGCGCGCCGCGCTGCAGACCGACTTCCTCGCCGGCATGGTCGCGGTTCCACAACTGGAACAACGGGTATTTCAGATACGCCTTGTCGGCCACGTAGCGCAACACGTTGGCCAGCCGGAAGAACTGCACCACCGAATCGATCCGGAAGACTTCCTTGCCGCGCTCGTCGAACATGACCAGCGTCGGCGCATAGAACAGCCCGAGCTCGCGCGACCACTGGCGTGGCGTCAGGCGCCTGCCGTCGGGGGTCAGCAGCGGCGTCCTGTCGTCCCAGACGCTGAGTTGCACCACTTCGAACTGCCGCAGGCGCTGGCGCACGAGTGGGTTTTGCAGCGGTTCCGTATGCAGCACGTCGCAGGCGTGGCAGCGGGGCTGCTCGAATATCACGAGTAGCGGCCCGCGGGCCGCGAAACGGCTGCGGTCGAGCGCGTAGGGCGGCGGGCTGAAGATCGGGTCGGGGTTCAGTGTCTCGTCGGCGAACAGCGGCGGCGGGTCGGCCTGTTCCAGGTACTCCGCGAAACTTCGGGTCCTGTAGTGTCCATCGGCGATGTATTCGAGCGCCGCGCGCATCTTGTAGGGAGGGTGGTAGCCGACCAGTTTCAGCGCCAGCCCGCGTCCCTCGACATAGAACAGGAGCGTCGGCGTGAGCTGCGCCTGTTGCTCCCTCGCGAATGCGTTGATCGGCAGGGTCTTGCCGTCCATGCCGGTGATCGCCTCGATGCTGTGTGTGTTCAGCCCGACCACGTCGAAGTGCGCGCGCAGGTAATGGACCAGATCGCCCTTGGACAGATTGTCTTTCACGAGCGCCTGGCAGTACGGGCAATGCTTCTGACCGAAATAGACGATCAGCCCCCGCTTGCCCGAGGCCAGCGTGTCATCGAGATCCTCGGGCAGGTTGTAGAAGCTGGCCTTGAACCAGTCCGGATGGTCGTCCTGGTAATCGGTTGGCAGATCGACGAACGAATAGCTGTCTTCACCGGGCGTCGCCGCGCCAACGGTGGCTGTACTCAGCAGGGCGGCGAGCAGCAGAAAGGCGGTACGCAGGTAGGGCCCGAATGATGGCATCGCGGTGGCGAGGTGATTGAAGCGACGCAAAGACTACGTGCTCAGCCGTATTTGCACCAGGAGCCTTGTCAGCTGGCCGTCGGCTGCGGAGGGGCACGAAGCCCCGCGCATGCAATCACGGGGGCATCCATCCGGTTCATCCCGTTAGACTATTTCGGAGGCAGACCACTAGAATCCGCGGCATCTCGACACCCGGGCCGCATGCCTGTCAGGCAATGGGCGGCTTTCTATGGATTTAGCGCTACTCCTGTTCCTGATCCTCCTCAATGGCGTGTTCGCCATGTCCGAAATCGCCGTCGTTTCCTCGCGCAAGTCCCGTCTGCAACGCCTCGCCGAAGACGGCAGCCCAGGCGCCCACTCGGCCCTGGCCCTGCATGTCGAACCCTCCAACTTCCTCTCCACCATCCAGGTCGGCATCACCTCGGTGGGCATTCTCAGCGGCGCCATCGGTGAAAGCGCCCTGGCCGCGCCGCTCGCCGCCTGGTTGAGCGGTTTCACCCTCGTCGAACCCTATGCCAAGGGCCTTGCCCTGACCGTGGTGGT
>CAZONS010000216.1:0-6300 GCA_964581195.1 uncultured Thiobacillus sp.
GTGGATCCAGCTCCTGTTCGTCCTGGCCGGCATCGCCGGCGCCTTGCCGCTGGGCACCTGGGCGGCGCGCCGGGTCGGTTTCGCCACCCTCAACCAGTCGCTCGCCAGCTTCTTCGGCACCCCCGGCGCCTGGGCCTTTCTCGCCCTGATCGTGCTCTACAAGCTGGGCGACGCCTTCGCCGGCAGCCTCTCCACCGCCTTCCTGATCAAGGGCATGGCGTTCAGCCAGGCGGAGGTGGGCATCGTCAACAAGATCATCGGCATCTGGCTGACCATCGCCGGCGCCCTGATCGCCGGCGCCCTGATGCTGCGCCTGTCGCTGTTCCAGGCCCTGCTGGTGTTCGGCATCCTGCAACTGGCCTCCAATTTCGGCTTCTACGCGCTGGCGGTGCTGGGCAAGGGCGCCTGGGGCAGCTTCATCCTGCCACCATTCGATCTCGGCTTCGTGGCGCTGGCGACCCCCTCCGAGATCGATGGCCTGCTGATGGCGGCGATCGCCGGCGAGAACATCACCAGCGGCATGGGCACGGCGGCTTTCGTCGCGCTGCTGATGAGCCTGTGCAACCAGAAATACACCGCCACCCACTACGCGCTGCTCTCGGCGCTGGCGGCGGTGGGACGCATCTATGTCAGCCCGATCTCCGGAGTGCTGTCGGAATCCGTCGGCTGGCCGGCGTTTTTCCTGTTCTCCGCGGTCGCGGCGGTACCGGGCATCTACATGGTCTGGCGGATGCGGCTGGCCATCGCGGGTCTGGTGACACGTCCCTGACTTGAATCAACTGCCGGGGCGCAAGCCAGCGTCAATTTCGCGATAATGCAACTCCCTCGCCGCCGGGAGTCCCTGGTGCAGCACCTGTTTCGGCCTGTTCACGCGCTCTTGTCCCGCTTTCACCAACCCTGGGTGGTGATCGTGTGCGGCTTGGTGATCGTGGCCTTGCTGATCGGCCTGGCGCGGGAGATTTTCGGGCGCGTCCTGGATCAGACGGCCGCCAGTGAGCGCGAGCTCGCCGGCCTCGCCAGCGTGGCGCGGTTACGCGACGTCCTGCGCCCCCTGCAGGCGCATCGCGGCCTCGACAACGCCATCCTCCTCGGCGATCCCGCCCTGGAACGGCGACGCGAGGCCAGCGAGGCCGAGGTCGATGCCGCGTTTGCCGCGCTCCTGGCGCCCTCCGCCCTGCCGAGCGCCTACACCGCCGAGGCGGCCGCGATGCGGGATACCTGGAACACGCTCAAGGACGCCATCGGCGATCTCGATCGTTTCGAGCAGCACAGCGCGCTCATCGACCGGCAACTGCAACTCGCCCGCCGCATCATCGACGACAGCGGCCTGACCCTCGATGCCGATGCCGGAACCTATCACCTGGTCGGCATCCTCGACGTCATGCTGGGCTTCACCCTGGAACGCGCGGCGCAGCTGCGCGGCCTCTATACCCTCATGCTCTCCAGCAACGGTTCGAATCCGCGCCTGCGCGGCGAACTGGTGATGTGCGCCACCGCGCTCGACGACGAACGCAAGCTGGTCAGTCATCATGTCGCCGCCCTGTTGCGCTACCGTCCCGATCTGGCCACCGCGCTGGGCGAATTGCCGAAGCGCCTCGAACAGACCACCCGCGCCCTGCGCGCACTGGTCCGCGAGCATGTGGTCGCGCCCGGCTCGGAGCTGGCCAGCGAGAGCTTCTTCAACCAGGCCAGCATCGCGATCGATGACAGCTACGGCCTGTTCGACCGCACCTGGGAGCTGGCCGAACAGGCCCTGCGCGCGCGCCTGACGCACCTCCGGCAGCAGTTCGCCTGGCACGTGGCCGGCGTGCTGGCCCTGACCCTGGCCATCCTCTACCTCTTCATCGGGCTCGTGGTGAGCGCGCGCGCCTCGCGGCGGGCGATGAACGAACTGGCGCGCAACGAAGCGCTGTTCCGCAATGTCCTGGACACCCTGCCGGTCGGGGTGGGCATCACCGACGCCGAGGGTCGCATCCTCTCCATCAATCCCGCCGGCCAGCGGATCTGGGGCGAAGCCCGTCTGGTCGGCCCGGAGCACTATGACGAGTACAAGGCCTGGTGGCCGGAAACCGGCCAACGGGTCGCCAACCACGAATGGCCGCTGATCCATGCGCTCAAGCATGAGGAGGCCGTCATCAACCGGATCATCGATATCGAGAGTGCCGACGGCCACCGCAAGAACGTGCTGTTCTCGGCGGTGCCCACGCACGACGCGCGGGGCGTCCTCAGCGGCGGCCTGGTGGTCAACGAGGACATCACCGAACTCATCACCGCGCAACGCGCCCTGCGCGAGGAACACGACTTCATCGACGCGGTGCTGGACACGGTCGGCGCCATCATCCTGGTGATGGATCGCGAGGGCCGCGTGGTGCGCTTCAACCGCGCCTGCGAGGCGGTCAGCGGCTATTCCGCCAAGGACATCATCGGCCACTACTTCTGGGAAAAACTGATCCCGCCCGAGCAGATCGAACGGGTGAGCCAGGTCTTCGCGCAGCTCACCACGGGGCACTTTCCCAACCAACACGAAAATCATTGGCGCACCCGCGATGGCGGCCGCCGCCTGATCGCCTGGTCGAACACCTGCATCAGCGACGCGCAGGGCAGGATCCGGCACGTCATCGCCACCGGCATCGATGTCACCGAGGCCCGGGCGGCGGAGGCGGAGGTGCGACTGGCGGCGCGGGTGTTCGAGCACGCGGGCGAGGCGATCATGGTGACCGATGCGGACAATCGCATCGTCAAGGTCAACCCGGCCTTCACCGCCATCACCGGCTACACGGAGCGGGAGGTGCTGGGCGAGACCCCGGCCCGTTTCAAGTCGGGTCGCCACGACGCGGCCTTCTACGAAGCCATGTGGCGCAGCCTGGCCGAGACCGATGCCTGGGAGGGCGAGATCTGGGACCGGCGTCGCGATGGCGTGATCTACCCCAAGTGGCTCACCATCAGCGCCATGCGCGATCAGCGGGGCGAACTGCGCCACTACGTCGCGCTGTTCACCGACATCAGCGAGCGCAAGAACAGCGAGGAGCGCATCCGTCACCTCGCCGAACACGACAGTCTCACCGGCCTGCCCAACCGCTCCCTGCTGCAGGACCGCCTGCGCCAGGCGATGGCCCGCGCCGAACGCGAGCAGACCCGGCTGGCCCTGCTGTTCGTCGATCTCGATCGCTTCAAGCTGGTCAACGACAGTCTCGGCCACGCCGTCGGCGACGCCCTCCTGGTGGAAACCGCGCATCGCCTGCTGAGCTCGGTGCGCGCCAGCGACACCGTGAGTCGGCAGGGCGGCGACGAGTTCCTGGTCCTGCTCGCGGACATCGAGCAGAACGACGATGCCGGCCGGGTGGCGCAAAAGATGATCGAGGCGCTATCCGAGCCCTGCATGCTTGCCGGCCAGGAACTGCGCATCACCCCCTCCATCGGCATCAGCGTCTATCCCGATGACGGCGCGGACATGGAGATGCTGATCCAGCGCGCCGACATCGCCATGTACCAGGCCAAGGAGAGCGGGCGCAGCACCTATCAATTCCATACCGACGACATGAACGAACGCGCGTCGGAACGCCTGTCCGTGGAACTCGGGCTGCGGCGGGCGCTGGAGCGTGGCGAACTGCTGCTCCACTACCAGCCGCAGATCGAGCTGGCGAGCGGCCGCATCATCGGCCTGGAGGCCCTGCTGCGCTGGCGGCACCCGGAACTGGGCCTGATCGCGCCCGGCCAGTTCATTCCCATCGCCGAGGACACGGGCCTGATCGTGCCCATCGGAGAAGGCGTCCTGCATGAGGCCTGCCGGCAAAGCCTGGTCTGGCAGGCGGCCGGGCTGCCCGCCCTGCCGATCGCGGTCAACCTGTCCGCCGCGCAGTTCCGCAAGCCCGGTCTGGAAACCCTGCTGCGCGATGTCCTCACCGCCACCGGCCTGCCACCGCACCTCCTGGAACTGGAGTTGACCGAGAGCATCGTGATGAGCCAGGCCGAGGAAACCGTGGCCATCCTCGGCCGCCTGCATGAACTGGGCGTGCGTCTGTCCATCGACGACTTCGGCACCGGCTATTCCAGCCTGTCCTATCTCAAGCGGTTCCCGATCCAGAAACTGAAGATCGACCAGTCCTTCGTCCGCGACCTGACCGCGGGCGACAACGACGCCGCCATCGTACGCGGCATCGTCGGCCTCGCGCGCAGCCTCGGTCTGGGCGTGATCGCGGAAGGCGTGGAAACGCGCGAGCAACTGAAAGTCCTGCGCGAATTCGGCTGCGATGAAGCACAGGGCTACTATTTCAGTCCCGCCCTGCCACCCGCTGAGGTCGAATCCCTCCTGCGCCGGGGCAACCTCGACAAGGAAAACCCATGAGCTATCGAGCCCTCGTTCTCGACAACACCCCCACGTTCTCCGCCCGCGTGACGGAACTGGACGAACTGCCCGCGGGCGATGTCGAACTGCGCATCGACTACTCCACCCTCAATTACAAGGACGCCCTGGCCATCACCAACAGGAGCCCCATCGTGCGCGCCTGGCCGATGATCGCGGGCATCGACGCCGCCGGCGTGGTGACCGATTCGACGCACCCAGGCTTCCAACCCGGCGACGCGGTCGTCCTCAACGGCTGGGGCCTGGGCGAAACCCGCTGGGGCGGACTCGCGCGGCGGACCCGGGCACCGGGCGACTGGCTGGTGAAATTGCCTTCCCCGCTCACCCCCCGCGATGCCGCGGCCATCGGCACCGCCGGCTATACGGCGGCGATGTGCGTGCAGACCCTGGAACGGCATGGCATCACTCCCGCTGACGGGCCGATCCTGGTCACCGGCGCCACCGGTGGCGTCGGCTCCGTCGCTGTGGCGCTGCTGGCGCGCGCCGGTTTCGAAGTGGTGGCGGCGACCGGCAAGGCGGCGGATCACGCCTACCTGGAGACACTGGGCGCGAGCCAGGTGGTGGACCGGGGCGAACTCACCGCGCCCGGCAAGCCGCTGCAGAAGGAGCGCTACGCCGGAGTGGTCGATACCCTCGGCAGCCACGCCCTGGTCAATGCCTGCGCCCAGGTCAGGCGCAATGGCGCGGTGGCCGCCTGCGGTCTGGCGATGGGCATGGACTTTCCGGCCACGGTGGCGCCCTTCATCCTGCGCGGCGTCTCGCTTCACGGCATCGATTCGGTCTATGCCAGCCAGGAACGTCGGCGGGCGGCCTGGCACCGGCTCGCCACGGACCTCGACGCGCGCCTGCTGGACGGCATCGCCCATGAAATCGGACTGGCGGACACGATCGCCGCCGCCGAGGCCATCCTTGCGGGGCAGGTGGTCGGACGCTATCTGGTCGATGTGAACCGCTGACCCCAGACGGCCCTCCGCGCGGCATTTCGGGGCTTTCGCTCCGGGTGTTATCCTGCAACGCTCATTCAAGAATAAATGGGTCCATGTTCGCGTTCCTCGGTCGCCAGCTTTGTCGTTTCCCCTGGTTGTTCGTCGCGATCGCCGCCAGCATCGTTGGCCTGGCGGCGGTATTCGGCGCAGACGTCGTCCGGCATCTGACCCTCGCGCCGGGCTGGGATGTGCCCAACAGTGGTTCCGAGCTGGCGCTGTCGCAGCTCCGCGACCGCCTGGGCAAGGATGAGACGCCGGTCATCGCGCTGTTCCGCGCCAGGCCCGGCACCCCGGCGAATGTCGACGATCCCGCCTTCCGCGATGCCGTGGAAGCCGCGCTGGCCGGCATCGGCCAGAATCCCGACGTCACCAGCGTGGACAGTTATTACAGCGGCGGCGATGCCCGGCTGCGCTCCGCCGGGGGCGACATGACCTATGCCCTGGTCAAGCTCAGGCTCGCCAGCGACGAAGGCATGAGCGCCTATCAGCGACTGCGCGAGCAACTGCGCAGCGAACGGCTGGAGGTCGAACTGGGTGGCGAACTGGCCACCTACGTGGATGTGCGCGAACAGCTGGCCAAGGACATCTGGAACGCGGAAATGGTCAGCTTCATCCTGCTCGCCATCCTGCTGATCTGGGTGTTCGGCTCGGTGGTGGCGGCGGCGCTGCCGCTGATCATCGGTGGCGTCACCATCGTGCTGTCCGCCGCGCTGCTCAAGTTCTTCACCCTGTTCACCGACGTCAGCGTCTATTCCGCCAACGTGGTGTCCATGCTCGGCCTCGGCCTGGCCATCGACTATGGCCTGTTCATCGTCTCGCGCTACCGCGAGGAACTGGCGCGCGGCGGCGATCCGGACACCATCCTGCAAGCCACGCTCGCCACCGCCGGCCGTACCGTCGCCTTCAGCGGCCTCACCGTCGCGGCCAGCCTGTTCTGCCTGATGCTGATGC
>CAZONS010000217.1:0-6266 GCA_964581195.1 uncultured Thiobacillus sp.
CTCGACCAGACCTTCAACCGCAAGTCGGTGGCCGCGCGCGCGGCCATCGTCGCCGCCGGCCCGCTGGCCAACTTCCTGCTCGCCATCCTGTTGTTCTGGGGCTTGTTCATGGTCGGCGTGCCCATCCTCAAGCCCATCGTCGGCGCGCCGACCGCGGGCAGCCCGGCGCAACTGGCGGGCATCCAGGCTGGCGTCAGCATCACCCGGATCGAGGGCGAGGCGGTCGAAAGCTGGCAGGACCTGCACTGGTTGGCGCTGAAGCAGGTGCTGCGTGGCGACAGCCTGACCATCGAGACCCAGGACCGGCGCGGATATCTCGCCCAGCACACCCTGACGGTGCCGGCACTCGACCAGGAGGTCGAACAGGCCCCCCTGAAAGCGCTGGGCCTGGTGCGCCATCTGCCGCCACTCGAGCCGGTACTCGGCCAGATCAGCCCGGGCGGGGCGGCCGCGGCCGCCGGCCTGCGCGAGGACGATCGCATCGACGGCATCGACGGCGTCGCCATGACGACCTGGGAACAGGTGGTCGAGATCGTCCGCCGTTCCCCTGATCGCCCGCTGCGGATGGCCATCACGCGCGCCGGGGAGGCGCGGGATATCGTGGTCATCCCCGCCAGCGCCCGCGACGGCGGTCAGGACATCGGGCGCATCGGAGCCGGCCCGCGGATCGACCCGGCCTTGCTCGCCGACCTGCATGGCACCGCCAGCTACGGCCCGGTGGAGGCGATGCGGCGCGCCCTCGCCCGGACCTGGGAACTCTCAGCCTTCAGCCTGGAGATGCTCGGCCGCATGATCACCGGCCAGGCCTCCCTGAAAAACCTCTCCGGCCCGCTGACCATCGCCGACTATGCCGGCCAATCCGCGCAATCCGGGCTGGCCAGCTTCGTCGCCTTCCTGGCCCTGGTCAGCATCAGCCTCGGCGTGCTCAACCTGCTGCCGGTGCCGCTACTTGATGGTGGGCACTTGCTGTATTATTTCGCGGAATTTTTGACCGGCCGCCCCGTCTCAGAGCGGGTCCAGGAAATCGGCCAGAAGATAGGCATGGGTCTGCTCGGCCTGCTCATGTTTTTCGCTCTTTACAACGATTTGAGCCGGTTCATTTCCCAGTGATGCGCCGGTAGAGAAAAACCACAATGCACGTCTTTCGCCCCAGCCTGCTCGCCCTCGCTCTGTTTGCCGCCCAAGCGCAGGCCTTCGAGCCCTTCCAGGTCAAGGACATCCGCGTCGAGGGCATCCAGCGCACCGAAGCCGGCACAGTGTTCAGCTATCTGCCGGTCAAGGTCGGCGAAACCCTCACCCCCGACATGGCCGCCATCGCCATCAAGGCGCTCTACGCCACCGGCTTCTTCAAGGATGTGCGCCTGGAGACCCTGGACAACGTCCTGGTCGTCAGCGTCGAGGAACGTCCCGGCATCGCCAGCGTCGATTTCTCCGGGATGAAGGAGTTTTCCAAGGACGACATGAAGACCGGCCTGAAGCAACTGGGTCTGGCCGAAGGCCGCATCCTCGACCGTTCCCTGCTGGACAAGGCGGAACAGGAGCTGAAGCGGCAGTACTACAACCGCGGCATCTACTCGGTCGAGGTCAAGGCCGTCACCACGCCGCTGGAGCGCAACCGGGTCGCGGTGAGCTTCGAGGTGAGCGAGGGCGAGGTCGCCAAGATCCGCGCCATCAATATCGTCGGCGCCCAGTCCTTCAAGGAGAAGGACCTGCTCAAGCTGTTCACCCTGACGACCCCCGGCATGATGACCTGGTGGACCAGGAACGACCAGTATTCGAAACAGAAGCTCGCCGGCGATCTGGAGACCCTGCGCGCGCATTACCAGAACCAGGGCTATCTCGAATTCAACCTGGAGTCCACCCAGGTTTCGATCACCCCGGACAAGAAAGACATCTACATCACCATCAATATCAGCGAAGGTGAAAAATACACGGTCACCGACTTCAAGTTCGCCGGTGAACTGCCGGTGCCCGAAGCCGAACTGAAAGACCTGATCACCCTGAAGTCGGGCGACCCCTTCTCGCGTGAACGGCTCAACGAAACCACCAAGAAGATCGGCGACCGGCTCGGCAACGAGGGCTATGCCTTCGCCAACGTCAACGCGGCGCCGGAGATCGACAAGGACAAGCGCACCGCGGCGTTCACTTTCCTGGTCGATCCGGGCCGCAAGGTCTACGTGCGCCGCATCAACGTCACCGGCAACACCCGCACCAAGGACGAAGTGGTGCGCCGCGAGATGCGCCAGATGGAGGGCGCCTGGTACGCCGCCGACAAGATCAACCGTTCCCGCGAGCGGGTCGAGCGGCTGGGCTACTTCAAGGAGACCAATGTCGAGGCCCCGCCGGTACCCGGCACCACCGATCAGGTGGACGTCAACGTCAACGTCTCCGAGATGCCCACCGGCAGCGTCATGGTGGGCGCCGGCTTCTCCAGCTCCGACGGCCTGGTGCTGTCCGGCTCGGTCTCCCAGAACAATCTGTTCGGCACCGGCAACCGCCTCTCGGCGCAGATCAACAGCGGCAACATCAACAAGACCTACTCGCTGTCCTTCACCAACCCCTATTTCACCCAGGACGGCATCAGTCTCGGCTATGACCTGTACCGGCGTGACCTGAACACCTCCAGTCTGAGCACGGTGGCGGACTACAGCACCTCGACCACCGGCATCGGCCTGCGCCTGGGCGTGCCGATCACCGAACTGGACACGGTCAACTTCGGCGCCGCGCTGGAACAGGTGACCATGGACCTGAGCTCGACCGCGCCGGACGTGTATTTCCAGTATGCCAACACTTACGAGCCGAATTGCCCGACCGTGACCGGCACGGCCTGCAGCGTCACCACCAATTCGCTACGCCTGGAGGCCGGCTGGGCGCGCGACTCGCGGGACAGCCTGCTCTACCCGACCAAGGGCACCTTCCAACGCGTGTTCGCGGAAATGGGCACCCCCGCCGGTGATCTGAAGTATTACAAGCTCAATTACCAGTACCAGTGGCTGAAGCCGCTCAACCGCTCCGTCAGCCTGCTGCTCAACGGCGAGATCGGCATCGGCAACGGCTACAGCGGTCAGACCCTGCCCCTGTTCCGCAACTTCTTCGCCGGCGGCATCGGCTCGGTGCGCGGTTTCGACAGCGGCACCATAGGCCCCAAGGCGACCAACACCTCCGGCACCTTCTCGGTCGGCGGCAGCAAGCGCGTGGTCGGCAACGCAGAACTCCTGTTCCCCTTCCCGGGCATGGGCACGGACAAGTCCGTGCGCCTGTCCACCTTCCTGGATGCCGGCATGGTGGCGGGCGACTACGACTCCCTGGGCCGCTACAAGACCCTCTCGATGTCCGACCTGCGCTACTCGATCGGCGCCGCCATCACCTGGTATTCGCCCATGGGCCCGATCAAGATTTCCCTGGCGAAACCGCTCAACGCGGCCGATGACGACAAGAAGCAATCCTTCCAGTTCCAGCTCGGCAACGTCTTCTGATCGAGGTCACCTCATGAAACGCCTGTTCATCCTCCTGCTCGCCTGCATCCTGCCCACGGCCCTGCCCGCCGCCGCGCAGAGCGCCGACATCAAGATCGGCTTCGTCAACACCGAGCGGGTATTCCGCGACTCCCAACAGGCTCTCAAGGCGCAGAAGAAACTGGAAAAGGAATTTCAGGGCCGCGATCAGGACATCCAGAAGATGGTCAAGCAGGCGCGCGATCTGCAAAGCTATCTGGAAAAGGAGGGCGTGACCCTGTCCGAGGCCGAACGCGCGAAGAAACAGCGTGAACTGGCCAACCTGAGTCGCGACCTCCAGCACGCGCAGCGTGAATTCCGCGAGGACCTCAACCAGCGCCGCAACGAGGAATTCGCCAGCGTGCAGGAGCGCGCGCGCAAGGCCATCGTCGAGATCGCGGAAAAGGAAAAATTCGACCTCATCGTCGAAAACGTGGTCTATGCCAGCAGCCGCGTGGACATCACCGATCGCGTCCTGAAATCGCTGGATCGCTGACGCCCTCGCGCCATGCCCAGTCTGACTCTGGCTGAACTGCAAGCGCGCCTGGGCGGCTCGATACGAGGGGATGGCGGCGTGATCCTGCATGGCGCCGCCTCGCTGGAGCACGCCAAGGCCGGACAGCTCGGCTTCCTGCTCGGCCGCAAGTTCCTGGAGCAGGCGCGCGCCTCCGCCGCCAGCGCCCTGATCATTCCGCAAACCCTGGACGCCCCCCTGCCGCAGGCCTGCCTGGCGGTCGCCAATCCGCACGCCACCTTTGCCCGCGCGCTCGCCCTGCTGCATCCCGAACCGGCGCCACCCGCCGGCATCCACCCCGGCGCCAGTGTCGCGGCGGATTGCGTGATCGATGCGAGCGCCAGCATTGGTCCGGGTTGCGTGATCGCGTCCGGCGCCCATGTCGGTGCCCGCAGCGTGCTCGGTCCTCATTGCGTGCTCGGCGCTGGCGCCCGCCTCGGCGACGACTGTTTCCTGCACACCCGGGTCACGATCCAGCACGAATGCGTCGTCGGCCATCGCGCCGTCCTGCATCCAGGCTGCGTCATCGGTTCGGACGGCTTCGGCCTGGCCTGGGAAGACCACTGGATCAAGGTGCCGCAGGTCGGCCGCGTCATTCTCGGTGACGATGTCGAAGTGGGCGCCAACACCACGATCGACCGCGGCGCCCTCGACGACACCGTGATCGAGGATGGGGTCAAGCTGGACAACCAGATTCATATCGCCCACAACTGCCACATCGGCCGGCACACCGCCATAGCCGGTTGCGCCGGCATCGCCGGCAGCACCCGCATCGGCGCGTACTGCCAGATCGGCGGCGCCGCCATGATCATCGGCCATCTGGAGATCGGCGACCGCGTCACCGTGTCCGCCGGCACCTTCGTCGCCAAGGACATTCGTGAAGCCGGCGTCTACACCTCGGTGCAGCCGCTCATGCCGCACGCCGACTGGCTACGCAACGCCGCCCACCTGCGCCATCTCGACACCCTGGCGAAACGCATCAAGCAACTGGAAAAACAACTGGAACAGTCATGAGCAATGAAGCCGTAATGGACATCACCCAGATCATGAAGCACCTGCCGCACCGCTATCCCTTCCTGTTGGTGGACAGGGTGCTGGAACTGGTGCCCAACGAGCGTGTCGTCGCGCTGAAGAACATCACCATGAACGAGCCGCAATTTCCCGGCCATTTCCCTCTGCATCCGGTCATGCCCGGCGTGCTGATGATCGAGGCGCTGGCGCAGACCGCCGGCCTGCTCGCCTTCAAGAGCGCCGACATGCCGGTGAACGAGAACACCGTGATCTACTTCGTCGGCATCGACGGCGCCCGCTTCAAGCGCCCCGTGGTGCCGGGCGACCAACTGCGCATGGAGGCCAGCATCCTGCGCGTCTCGCGCGGCATCTGGAAATTCGCGGCCAAGGCCACGGTGGACGGCGTGCTCGCCTGCGAGGCGGAATTGATGTGTACCCTGAAGCAACTGGACTGACATCACGATGATCCACCCCACCGCCCTCGTCCACCCCGCTGCCCGCCTCGGCGCAGATGTCGGCATCGGCCCCTACTCGATCATCGGAGAGCATGTCGAAATCGGCGCCGGCACCAGGATCGGGCCGCACGTGGTGATCACCGGGCACACCCGTCTCGGCGAGGGCAATCGCGTCTACCAGTTCTGCTCACTTGGCGAGGAGCCGCAGGACAAGAAATACGCCGGCGAACCCACCCGCCTGGAAATCGGCGACCACAACGTCATCCGCGAGTTCTGCACCTTCAACGTCGGCACCGCGCAGGATGTCGGCGTCACCCGTCTGGGCGACCACAATTGGATCATGGCCTACGTCCACCTCGCGCATGACTGCCAGGTGGGCAACCACACCATCTTCGCCAACAACGCCACCCTCGCCGGCCATGTCCAGGTCGGCGACTACGCCATCCTCGGCGGCTTCACCGGCGTGCATCAGTTCTGCCGGGTGGGCGCCCATGTCATCACCGGCATCGCCTCCGTGGTGCGCCAGGACATCCCGCCCTATCTCACCGTCGCCGGCAACCCGCTGGCGCCCTTCGGCATCAATTCGGAAGGCCTGAAGCGGCGCGGCTATTCCGCCGAGTCGCTGGCCGCGCTGAAACGCGCCTACAAGACCCTGTACAAGTCGGGTCTCTCGCTCGCCGAGGCGCAGGCCGCCATCGCGACGGAGGCGGAAACCCACACCGAACTCGCCCCCCTGGCCGAATTCCTGGCCTCCGCCGGACGCGGCATCGTGCGCTGAACGAGGGCGGACGG
>CAZONS010000218.1:0-6231 GCA_964581195.1 uncultured Thiobacillus sp.
AACAGCAGATACTGGCGATCCGGAAACTCCAGACCAGCCTCGTCGGGCAGGACTTCCCAGCGACGGAACGCCTGGTATTCGCCGGTACGACGGTCGATGTCGACACGTATCTCCACGTCTTCCTGGTATCGCTTCTTGGTGGCATGGGCCAAAGCGGATTCCAAGGCTCCGAAGACCACTTCGGGTTCCACGTTTTTCTCACGCGCCAGCACATCGGCCAGCATCAAGACTTCCCGACTCATCGCACCCTCCGGGTTGAACCTTCCAGCAGCGGTGCCAGGCGTGCGGATTCCACTTCCACGAGCGGAATCGCCACCGACACACCGTCCACATCCATTTGTAATACACCGTCCACCAGACCCGTGATCAAACCTGTAAACCGTTTGCGACCATCGAGCGGCGCATGCAGCTTCACCAGGGCACGCTCGCCATTGAAGCGCACGAAGTCGGCCTCCTTGACCAGCGGCCGATCGGTACCCGGCGAGGACACCTCGAGGCGGTCGTAATCGACGTTCTCGACCATGAACACATGGCTGAGTTGATTGCTCACCTTCACGCAGTCGTCGAGATTGATCCCGTTCGGACTGTCGATGAACACGCGCAACAAGCCACGGCCAGCCCGTTCAAGGGTGACCAGTTCATAGCCCATGCCGGCCAGGGTTGGTTCAATCAGTGTCTGTAAATCCATGTCCACGAAATAAAAAATGGGCGCGAAGCCCATGGAAAACTTGCTGATTATACACCAGGTTACATATTCTCGAACCAGGTCGACACCGACGCGATGGATTCATCATCCATCGCGCCACGACCGGGTCATCACGGAGTCACTCCGACTCACGCCCAACGGCGTGTTCCAGCACGATTTCCCTGCCGCCCCCGCTTAACCGGATCGAAGCCAGCCAGACCCCGTCGGCGGGCAGGGCAACCGACCCCCGATAGACGCCTTCTCCCACCTCCGGCAAGACCTCTCCACCCACGTTCGTCTGACCTGGCCGTGATAGCGCGAGCTGGATACGCTGACCGACCACTCCGGCCCCGTCCGCCCCGCGCAGACGGATCTCGACCTCATTGACGCGCTCGACTTCGAGGCCGTCGAGGCCGCTGACCTCGACATTCCAGCCCAATTGTTCGAGGCGCGCCGTGATGTTGCGCTGCTGCGCGATGCTCTTGGCCGCCTCCTCGCCATGTTCGACAACCCCGGCGAAGCCGGTGTGCAGCGTCTTCCCCTCGGCGTTGGGCAGCAAGCGCGAAGCCAGCGCCGGCGGCAGACCGTTGCCCGCGATATAGACAAACCCGCCGAGTACCACCGTGATGAACACGAAAAACGCGATCAACAACTTGGGTACCCAATGCACCTTCAGGTCACCGCCAGGTTTCTTCGCATAGAGTTGGAACAGCAGCACCGATACCGTCGGAAAGGCGACCAGATGCAGCGTCACGACGTCCAGTCCCGGCCGCACGGAGGAAGCGTAGATGAGATAGGCGACACAGGGCAGCCCGGCGGCCGCCACCGCCGCCCAGAAATTCGACAGCCTGACCATGCGCGCGGCGCCATAAAGCAGAACGGTCAGCAGCATGCCGCCGAAGATGGAAATGAGCAGTGTCATGGTGCGCGCGCCTCGATGTTACTTGTGGGTAAAGAAACGAGCCGCATCGACCACCGACTCGCCCTTGCTGTTGCTGATGAGAAATTCGAATTCATGCAATTCCTGGGCGCGGGCGGGATCGACCTGCACGCTGGCCTGGATGATCACGCTCTTGCCGTTGCGAATATGGACCTGCTGGAAATTGCCGAGGTCCAGCGCGCCTTCGGGAAGCCCGCGCGCGCTGATCGAATACACCTCCTCGTCGCCGGACAGGTTGGTCAGCCTGATCTGGTAACGGTTGCGGATGCTGCCATCCGAAAGCGTCACATAGAGCGGTTGGCGGATCTGCTGCGTGCTGTGCTCGAAGCTCCGGCGATGTCCGATGTCATAGACCAGGTAGGCGCACATGAGGATCAGCGACACCCCGTAGCCCAGCACCTTGAGACTCTTCCAGTGCGGACGCGCCGGTTCGGGATGGGGTTTCGCCAGATTGACCTCCGAGTCATAGCGAATCAGACCGCGCGGGTATCCCATCTTGTCCATGATGCTGTTGCAGGCGTCGACACAGAGCCCACAGGAAATGCAGGTGTATTGCAGGCCGTTGCGAATGTCGATGCCGACCGGACAGACCTGCACACACAGACCGCAATCGACACAATCGCCATGGCCCTTCGCCTGGCGTTCGCCGCGTTCGCGCAGACCGCTGCGCGCGATCGCGCGACCGGCCTCGGCCTCGCCACGTTTCCTGTCGTAATGAACGGTCAGCGTTTCCGGGTCATACATAGCGCTCTGAAAGCGGCCATAGGGACAGATGAAGGTGCAGACATGCTCGCGCAAAAGCGCGGCGGCGGCGTAGGTGCTGATGGTCAGCGCCGTGATCGCGATATAGGCCGCCGCGGCGGCTTCGCCGGTGAAGATATCCACCACCATCTTCGGGGCATAACCGAAATAGAGCACGAAGGTCAGCGCGGTCCAGAACGAGAGCCCCCCCCAGGCGACCCGGGTCGCCCCGACCTTGATCAATTTCTCGCGACTGCTCCAGGGCTCGCGCAACAGGCGCAGACGGGCCGGGCGTTCTCCCTGGAACAGTTTTTCCAGGAGCATGAAGGCATCGGTCCACAGCGTCTGGAAACAGAAATAGCCGCAGAAGGCACGCCCGAACAGGGCGGTGACGAAGAACAAGAGCACCGCCGCGATGAACAGGAGCATGGACAGCCAGAAGATGTCCTGCGGGTAGACGACCAGATCGAAAATCAGGTAGCGGCGCCCCGGGATGTCGAACATCAGCGCCTGCGACGGCGCGTCCGTGCGCGACCAGGGCAGCCACGGCAACAGGAAATACACGGCGAAGCCCAGCCACAGTACCGCGCTCTTGAACCGTCGGAACGGACCCTTGATCGAGCGAGGGACGATCGGAATCCGTTTGAAGTAGAGATCACCGCCTGAGGATTGTGGTTCTTGCACGTTCATACCTTTACACCCCGCCACCGAGCGCCAGCGGCGGAACAACAGACCCGGCACCCGGATGGACGCCGCTGAAAACCAAAAACCCCGGCAAGCCGGGGTTCCTTCGCGCTCGAACGGCCCCCGAACGCCCCAGGGGCGCGACGGGAGCGTGAATTACTTGCCGCCACCCAGTTCGTGGACGTACACCGTCAGCAACTTGATCTGCTGGGAAGTCAGACGCCCCTCCCAGGCGGGCATCACACCCTTGTCCAGACCACTGACGATGACCTTGCGAATGGCGTCGACCTTGCCGGCATCATCCGCCGCGCCCGGCACGTCCGCCCACAGCCAGACCTTGTCGGTCAGGTTGGCCGAGCCGATGTCCTGGCGCCCCTTGGCGTCGTCGTTGTGACAATAGAAGCAGGCGGCCGCGTGGCCATGGAACAACTCCTTGCCCTTGGCCACCTTGGCCGCGTCCGCCCCGAGTCCGGAGAGGCTGGCGACGTAGTGGGCCAACGCATCGATCTGAGCGGAGGACAGCGCCTCGGCGAACGGCGGCATGTATCCGCGACGACCCTTGGTGATGGTCTCGTTGATCCTCTCGGCGGAACCGCCATAGATCCAGTCGTCATCGGTCAGGTTGGGGAAGAAACCGATCACGCCCTGGCCACCGGCCTGATGGCAGGCGGCGCAGTTCTCGGAGAACACCACCTTGCCGGCCGAGACCACGAAGCTGTTGAGTTCAGGATCCTTGGTGATCTGTTCGTAGGGCAGCGCCACGAGCTTGTCGATGTAGGGCTTCTGCCGGGCGGCCGCCTCCTGGGTCTCCAGGAGCAGCTTGGAACGGGTGTTCCAGTGCCAGGATTCATCCTGCCCCTCGGCGTTCTTGTAGGTGATGGTATTCACCCCGGGCAGAAAGCCCTTGCCGATCGGCCAGGACGGGTACACCACCCAGTACACCAGAGCGAACACCATGGTCACGTAGAACGTGTAGGTCCACCACACGGGCAACGGGTTGTTGTACTCCTGAAGGTCGTCGTCCCACACGTGACCCGTGGTCTGCACCTTGCCGGTCGCCTGGTTTGTCGAATGCTCAGCCATTGGACTTGTCCTTCTTTACTTCGTCGTCATCAAGGAAAGGGATGTTCTTGTGTTCTTCCAGCTTTTCACCCCGCTTGCGGCTGCCATACACCCAGAGCACGATCAGGCAAAAGGTGACGAAAAAAATCAGCAGGCCGAGAGGCTTGGTGTTTTCCGGGTTGGCGAACCACTGCATATCAGCGGAATTTCACCAGTTCTTCCGGCTTGATCTTGCTGAAGTCCACCATGGTGCCGAGCACCTGGAGATAAGCCACCAGGGCATCCATCTCGGACACACTGGCGCGATCACCGTCAAAGTTGCCTTCCTGCGCCTGCGCCACCAGGTTCTTCACCGCGTCGGGGATATGCAGCGTCTTGGCCACGGGCTCTCCGAACTGCTTGACGTTGCGCTGGTATTCCTCGTCGTTGGCCGAATACGGCACACCGGTCACGCGCAGGGCGCGCATGCGGTCGCCGATATCGGAGATATCCAGTTTCGTGGACATCAGCCAGGGATAGTTGGGCATCACCGACTCCGGCACCACGGAAGTGGGCTTGATCAAATGCTGCACATGCCACTCGTTGGAGTACTTGGCCCCCACCCGCGCCAGGTCGGGCCCGGTACGCTTGGAGCCCCACTGGAAGGGGTGGTCGTACTTGGATTCCGCCGCCAGGGAGTAATGACCATAGCGCAGCTGCTCATCGCGGAACGGGCGAATCATCTGCGAGTGACAGGTGTAGCACCCCTCTCGCACATAGATGTCGCGACCGCGCGATTCCAGCGGTGTGTAGGGCCGCACGCCATCCACCTGCTCCGTCGTGTCCTTGATGAAGAACAGCGGCGCGATTTCCACCAGGCCGCCGATGCTGATGGCCAACATGGTGAGCACCAGCAGCACGCCGGCATTGGTTTCGATCTTTTCGTGTCTGAAGCTCATTTCCTAACCTCGTTGCATCAGGCGGTGGCTGCGGCGGCACGCGCGCTGAGCATTTCGGCGCGCACACCCTGGCGGATGGTCTGGTAGACGTTGTAAGCCATCAGCAACATCCCCGCGAGGAAGAACATGCCGCCGATGGCGCGCATGGCGTAGAAGGGGTGCATCGCGGCGACGGACTCGACGAACGAGTACTGCAGGTTGCCGAACTCGTCGAAGGCGCGCCACATCAAACCCTGGGAGATCCCGGAGATCCACATCGCGGTGATGTACAGCAGGGTGCCGATGGTGGCCAGCCAGAAATGCATGTTGATCAGGCGAACGCTGTAGATGGTGGTGTTCCACAGACGCGGAATCATGTGATACAGCGAACCGAAGGAGATCATCGCCACCCAACCCAGCGCGCCGGAGTGCACGTGGCCGACGGTCCAGTCGGTGTAGTGGGAGAGCGCATTGACATCCTTCAGCGACATCAGCGGGCCCTCGAAGGTGGACATGCCGTAGAACGACAGGGCCACGATCATGAAACGCATGATCGGATCGGTGCGCAACTTATCCCAGGCGCCGGACAGGGTCATGATGCCGTTGATCATGCCGCCCCAGGAAGGCAACAGCAGCATGATGGAGAAGGTGGCGCCGAGCGTGGAGGCCCAGTCCGGCAGCGCGGTCCAGTGCAGATGATGGGTACCGACCCACATGTACATGAACGACAGCGCCCAGAAGTGGACGATGGACAGACGATAGGAATAGACCGGGCGGCCGGCGTGCTTGGGCACGAAGTAATACATCATCCCCAGGAAGGCGGCGGTCAGGAAGAAGCCGACGGCGTTGTGCCCGTACCACCACTGGGTCATCGCATCCTGGGTGCCCGCGAACAGACTGTAGGACTTGAGGGTGAACAGATTCACCGGGATGGCGATGTTGTTGAAGGTATGCAGCAGCGCGGTGGCCAGGATGAAGGACAGGTAGAACCAGTTGGCGACATAGATGTGCGCCTGCTTGCGCTTCATCAGGGTGCCGACATAGACCGCCAGATAGGAGACCCAGACGATCTCGATCAGGATGTCGATCGGCCACTCCATTTCCGCGTACTCGCGGCCCTGGCTGTAGCCCAGCACATAGGAGGCGGCGGCCAGCACGATCACCGCCTGCCATCCCCAGAAGGTGAAGGTGGCGAGGCCGGG
>CAZONS010000219.1:0-6189 GCA_964581195.1 uncultured Thiobacillus sp.
GGAATCGCCGAGCGCAGGTACGGGAGGTCATCCGCAGCCTCAAGCCGCTGCACTTCCGCGACGAACGCCAGGGGCGCGAGTTCGAGGTCGGCATCTACCCGGCCATCGGGGCGGACGGCGCGGTCTCGCGGCTGGCGGTCTATGCCACCGACATCACCGAGCGCGTGCAGTTGCAGGCACTCGACAGTTTGCTCTCCAGCATGGATCGTCAGGTTCTGCGCGGCCAGCCGCTGACTGAACTGCTGGCGTCCACCTGTGCCGAAATGGTCCGCCTGTTCCGTCTCCAGCTCGCCTGGGTCGGCCTCAAGAAGGCGGGTGGCGAAGTGCAATACAAGACGGGCGCCGGTCCCGCCAGCGAGTATGCCGAGACGTTGAATGAAATCGGGGTGCGCTGGGATGACAGCCTGGAGGGAAAAGGACCGGTCGGAACCACGATCCGTACCGGCCAGCCGCAACTCTTCCACCGCGATGACACCGCCTTTTCTCCATGGCGGGAGTCCGCTCGCCGCCATGGCCTCGAGTGTGTACTGGGTCTCCCCTTGATCATCCGCGGCGAGGTCTACGGCGCCTTGACGCTCTATTCCGACCGTCGGGATGCCTTCTCCGCCGAGGGCACCATCGAACGCCTGTCCAACCTCGGCCGGCGCATCTGCGTGGCGCTCGAATCCGCGCTCGATCAGGAACAGCTTCGCCTCCTCGGCACGGCCCTGTCCACCGCCGGCAATGCCGTCTTCATCACCGACGCGAAAGGACTGATCGAGTGGGCCAATCAGTCCTTCACCCGCATGACCGGCTACCCTCTCGACGAAGCGATCGGGCGCAATCCCCGCTTCCTCAAATCCGGCGTGCAAAGCGAGGCTTACTACCGTCAGCTCTGGGAAACCATCTCGGCCGGCGTGACCTGGAACGCGGAGACGATCGAGCGGCACAAGGAGGGGCATCTGTTCACGGTGCGGCAAACCGTCACGCCCATCCGCGACGGCGAGGGACAGATCAGGCACCACATCTCCATCCTGGAAGACATCACACCGCAAAAGGAGGCGGAGGCACGCATCTATCACATGGCGCACCATGACGGCCTGACCGGCCTGCCCAACCGCATGCTGTTCCAGGACCGCCTGAGTCAGACCCTGTCCCTGGCCAGCCGCAAGGACCATCAGGCAGCATTGTTCTTCCTGGACCTGGACAAGTTCAAAGGGGTCAACGACCAGTACGGCCACCACATCGGGGATCTGTTGCTTCAAGCCGTGGCACAGCGGCTCCGCGCGTGCGTGCGGGAAAGCGACACGGTGGCGCGGTTGGCCGGGGATGAATTCACCCTTCTGCTACCCGAGATCGAACGGGAGTCGGATGCCATCAGCGTGGCCGAAAAGGTGGTCACCGCCCTGTCCAGGCCCTTCGAACTCGAAGGCACCACCCTGCGCAGCGCCACCAGCATCGGGATTGCCCTGGCACCGCGTGATGCCCATGACAGCGAGACACTGATGCGCCTGGCCGACGCCGCCATGTACCGGGCCAAACAGGAAGGCCGCGGCACCTGGCGGATGCACCAGGCCGCCGACGCGGTGATTCAGGAGTAGTTCAGCCCCATCGCCTCGCGCACGTCGCGCATGGTCTCGCGCGCCAGGTCGCGGGCCTTCTCGCAGCCGTCGGCGATGATGTTCTTCACCACATCGGGATCTTCCATGTAGGCGTTGGCCCGCTCCTGAATGGGGGCGAGTTCCCTGAGCATCGCGTCGATCACCGGTTGCTTGCACTCCAGACAACCGATGCCGGCGCTGGGGCACCCCTGACGCACCCAGGCTTTCACGTCATCGCCGCTGTAGACCTCGTGCAGTTGCCACACCGGGCACTTGTCCGGATCGCCCGGGTCGGTACGGCGGACCCGCGCCGGATCGGTGGGCATGGTGCGGATCTTCTTGCCCACCTGCTCCGGTTCCTCGCGCAGGGATATGGTGTTGTGGTAGGACTTGGACATCTTCTGGCCGTCCAGGCCGGGCATCTTCGACGCGACCGTGAGCAGGGCCTCCGGCTCGGTCAGGATCATCTTGCCACCGCCCTCCAGATAGCCGTAGAGGCGCTCCTTGTCGCCCAGGGACAGATTCTGCGTCTCGCCCAGCAAGGCGCGGGCCGAGTCCAGCGCGGCGTCGTCACCGTCCTGCTGGTAGCGGGTGCGCAATTCCTGGTAGAGCTTGGCCTTCTTGCCGCCCAGCTTCTTCACCGCCGCCTCGGCCCTTTCCTCATAGCCCGGCTCCTTGCCGTAGAGGTGGTTGAAGCGACGCGCGATCTCGCGGGAAAACTCGATGTGCGGCACCTGATCCTCGCCCACCGGCACCTGATTGGCGCGATAGATGAGGATGTCGGCGCTTTGCAGCAACGGATAGCCGAGAAAACCGTAGGTGGAGAGATCCTTCTCGCTGAGCTTTTCCTGCTGGTCCTTGTAGGTGGGCACCCGTTCCAGCCAGCCCAACGGCGTCATCATCGACAGCAGCAGATGGAGTTCGGCGTGCTCGATCACCTGCGACTGGATGAACAGGGTGGCCTTGGAGGGGTCGACACCGGCGGCGAGCCAGTCGATCACCATCTGCCAGGTCGCCTCCTCGATGCCGCGCGGGTTGTCGTACTGGGTGGTGAGCGCGTGCCAGTCGGCGACGAAGAACAGGCACTCATATTCGTGCTGAAGCTTGATCCAGTTTTTCAGGACGCCGTGGTAGTGGCCGAGGTGCAGGCTGCCGGTGGGGCGCATGCCGGAGAGAACGCGGTCTGCGTACATAAGGGCTCTAGTTGAGGACGATTTGAATGAGGGCGAGAAGTTTGATCGGTTCCAGGCCGAACAGGAAAGCGGCGAGTTCGATGATGGACTGGATCAACGGCCACATGAGCACGCCGAGCACGCCAAGGAACATGAGCCCCAGCAGGATGAAAATGCCATAGGGCTCGACACGTGACAACTGGATGGCCAGCGATGTCGGCAGCAGGCTGACGGCGATGCGGCCGCCATCCAGCGGCGGCAGGGGAATCAGGTTGAGCGCCATCAGCACGGCGTTGATGAAGATGCCGGCCGCGCCCATCAAGGCCAGCGGCATGGCGACCGGCGAGCCCGGCATGGCCAGGGCGATCTTGATCATGCCCGCCCAGATCAGCGCCATGAGCAGATTGGCGCCCGGCCCGGCGGCGGCCACCCAGAGCATGTCCTGCTTGGGCCGGTTGAGATGATTGAAATTCACCGGCACCGGCTTGGCCCAGCCGAACAGGATGCCAGCCCCGCCGGAGAGCTTGGACAGCAACAGGATGGCCAGCGGCACGATGATGGTTCCCACCAGATCGATGTGACGCAGCGGGTTGAGACTGATGCGGCCGAGCAGTTGCGCGGTGCGGTCGCCGAACTTCAGCGCCGCGTAGCCGTGCGCCGCTTCGTGCAGGGTGATGGCGAACAGCACCGGCAGCGCGAAGATGGAAATTTTCTGGATGAGGTTCAGTTCCAAGATGTGCTCGACAAGTAGCGCGGACATTCCAGCCCGCCGGTATGAACACGGGCCGGAATGGCCACCCGCTTTGACGCGCTCATTGCAATCCCAGTCTGGTCACTTCGCCCGTCCCCTGGCGGATCAGTTCCGGCACCGGGCCGGACAGGTCGATGACCGTGGTGGGCTCGATGCCACAGAAACCGCAGGTGAGGATCACATCGACCTGATTGTCCAGACAATCGACGATGTCGTCAGGATCGTTCAAGGGATATTCATGACCCGGCAGTTGCAGGGTCATGGAGAGAAGGGGTTCGTTCAATTCCTCCAGCAGGGAGGAAATGACATTGTGATCCGGCACCCGCAAGCCGATGGTGCTGCGCTTCGGGTGCTGCAGACGGCGCGGCACTTCGCGAGTGGCTTCGAGTATGAAGGTGTAGCCTCCCGGCGTGGCGGCCTTGAGGAAGCGGTACTGACGATTGTCCACCCGCGCGTAGCGGGCGATCTCCGAGAGATCGCGGCAGATCAGGGTGAAGTGGTGCTGTTCGTCGACACCGCGTATCCGGCGGATGGAAGCCATGCCGTCCTTGTTGCCGATCATGCAGCCGATGGCGTAGCAGGAGTCGGTCGGATAGACCATGACGCCACCCTGACGGAGGATTTTCACCGCCTCGCTCAAGGCGCGCGCTTGCGGATTGTCGGGATGCACATCGAAGACACGGGCCATGCTTACCACCTCTCCCACACCGGTGTGCAGCGCAGCGGCAGGGGCATGAGCCGGCCCAGTTCGCGGCCGCCCTCGCCCGGCGCGTGAAAATCCGAACCTACCGAGGCGAGAAAACCGAACTCCACAGCCAGATCGGCATAGATCGGCACCTGATCGGCGGTATGACTCCCGGTGACCACCTCGATGGCATCTCCGCCCAGTTCCTTGAAGTCCCGCAGAAGATCGCGCATCCGCTCGCGACCGAAGTGGTAGCGACCGGGGTGGGCGAGCACGGCCTGGCCGCCGGCGGCGTGGATCCAGGTCACCGCCTCTTCCAGACTGGCCCAGTCATGATGGACATAGCCTGGCTTTCCCTTGACCAGATACTTCTTGAATACGGTCTTCACATCCTTCACCACACCACGCTCCACAAGGAAACGGGCAAAGTGGGTGCGGCCGATGAGGTCCTTGTTCGTGGCGAAGGCGTAAGCGCCCTCCAGGGCGCCACCTATGCCCAGGCGCGCCAGTTCGTCGGCCATGCGTTCCGCCCTGCGGGCGCGGCCGGAGCGATTGCCATGGAGACCATCGACCAGCAGCGCCGCGTCGGGGTCGACGCGCAGGCCGACGATGTGCACCGTCGAGTTGCGCCAGGTGATCGAGACTTCCACCCCCGCCACCAGCTCGATGCCGGATTCCGCCGCGGTGGCACGCGCCTCGACCAGGCCACGGGTATCGTCGTGATCGGTCAACGCCAGAAAATCGACGCCCTGACCGGCCGCGCGCAACACCAGCGCGCTGGGGGAAAGCACACCGTCGGAGGTGGTGGAATGGCAGTGGAGGTCGTAGACCGGCATGCGAAGGATGGACACTCTTACTTGTGACGCGGCCGACAATCATAGCAAAATGGCCGCCGCCCTCCCCCGCACCTGCCCTCTCCCGTGAAGATTCTGTTCGACCTGTTTCCCATCATCCTGTTTTTCGCCGCCTATCAGGTGGGGGAAAAGAACCCGGAACACGCCACCGCCTGGCTCGCCGCTCTCGGCATCCTGCTCGACAGTGGCGCCAAACCCGGTGTCTTCCTCGCCACCCTGGTCGCCATCCTCGCCACCTTCGTCCAGATCGCCTGGGTATGGCTGCGCCATCGCAAGGTGGACACCATGTTGTGGATTTCCCTGGGGCTGATCGTGATCTTCGGTGGCGCAACCCTGTTCCTGCATGACGAGACCTTCATCAAGTGGAAACCCACGGTGCTCTACTGGCTGTTCGCGCTGTCGCTGGGTCTGGCGCCGCTGCTGTTCGAGCGCAACCTGATCCGCCTGATGATGGAAAAGAACGTGGCGCTGCCCGATGCCGTCTGGTCACGGCTCAATCTCGCCTGGGCCGGCTTCTTTGCCCTGATGGGCGTCGCCAACCTGTGGGTGGCCATGAATTTCTCCACCGATGCCTGGGTGAACTTCAAGATGTTCGGTTCGCTGGGACTGATGCTGGTGTTCATCGTCGCCCAGACACTCTATCTGTCGCGCCACATCAAGGAAGATGAGCCTTGATCAGGGGAAATCATGCCCCGCGTTGAGGCCAGGATCGGATGGATGCAAGGCGCAGCGCGGCAGACGCCGATCCTGGCCTCAACCCGGAGGGCCGTCTGGCTGCGGGCGCATTGCCGCGTTGCGGGTGGCTCGTGGAGAATGGCTACACTTCGCCCCCCGCGCCTTGCTTGCACTGCATCCCGCAGCCAGGCGGCGCGGGGCATGATTTCCCCTGATCAAGGCTCCAAATGAACCTGTTCTACGCCATCGTCGGCGAGGATGTTCCCGACAGTCTGGAAAAACGTCTGACCGCCCGACCCGGGCACCTCGCCCGCCTCAACCAACTCAAGGAAGAAGGACGTCTGCTGCTGGCCGGTCCCTTTCCCGCCATCGACAGCCCCGATCCGGGACCGGCGGGTTTTTCCGGCAGCCTGATCGTCGCCGCCTTCCCCAGCCTGGAGGCTGCCCGCGCCTGGGCGGACGCCGATCCCTA
>CAZONS010000220.1:0-6165 GCA_964581195.1 uncultured Thiobacillus sp.
CGGGGCGAGTCGGACATGGCGGTCTCCGGTCAGGGCCTGCGCGCGATCATGAGGAACACCGGGTAGGCGCGGGGCCCGGTCTCCTGTTCCTTGACGATCTCGAACACCGTCTCGAAGCGGATGTCGGCGAAGCCGGCCGCCTCGGCCTGGCGCCGCAACGCCTCGCGCGCGAAGCCGTGGTGGACATCGACCTCGATGCCGTGGAAGGAGCCGTCCTCCTGGTCGAGATCGGCGGCGCAGAGCCAGCCGCCGGGGTTCAACAGGGCGTGGAAGGTGGCGAGGATGTGGGCGGTGTCGGGAATGTGGTGCAGCACCATCGAACTGTAGATCAGGTCGTAGCGCTCTTCCGGGAGCGGCTCGTCGGTCAGGTCGGCCTGGCGCGCGGTCATGTTGCTCACGCCTTGCGCCGCGATCTTCTCGCGCAGCACTTCCAGCATGCCGGCGGAACTGTCCTTGAGGGTGATGTGGCCGAGCGCATCCCGCAGCGGGAAGCTCAGCATGCCGGTGCCGCAGCCGTAATCGAGGGCGCGCATCCGTGTATTCAAGGGGATGGCGGCGCGGATGGCGCTGGCGATGCTGTCGGCGCGGGCCTGGAACACGGGGTTGCCGTCCCAGGCGCGTGCCTTGCTGTCGAAGTCGATCATGATCGGAAAGCAGAGGTCTCGGGGAGGCGATTATCGGTCCGCGGGTAGGTCGATGTAACGCGCGACAGACCGGAATGCGCTAGGCTGAGAACTGTTTTCCGGACGACACCGGCTGGCCGGCGCGTCGTCCCGAACCCTGGAGGGAACGATGACGCATGAACTGCAATCCATCCTGGCACGGCATCCCTGCGAGCCGACATACCTGCTGCAATGCCTGCGTGAAGTGCAGGACACGTATTCCTGGATCGCTCCGGAAAGCATCGATTACGTCGCGGATCGGCTGGGTCTGCCGCGCGCCCGGGTGGAGGGGGTGGCGGGGTTCTACAGCTTCCTCCACACCGATGCGCCCTGCCGCTATCGCCTGCTGTTCTCCGACAACATCACCGACCGCATGCAGGGCAACCAGGAGCTGATCGCCTACCTGTGCAACAAGTTGTGGGTGGAACGCGGCCATATTTCCGAAGACGGTCTGGTCAGCGTCGATACCACCTCCTGCACGGGCCTGTGCGACCAGGGACCGGCCCTGCTGGTCAACGGCTGGGCGATCCCCCGGCTCGATCCGGCGCGGCTGGACCGGATCGCCGAACTGATCCTGGCGCAAACGCCGGTCGCGCAATGGCCGCGTGAACTGTTCGCCATCGAGGACAACATCCGCCGCGCCGACCTCCTGCTGGGCAACAGCCTGCAACCCGGCGATGCCCTGCGCGCGGCGCTTTCGCGTGGCGGCGCCATCGAGGCCGCCGCCAACGCGCGCTCCTGGCGCGAGGGCATTCCCGGCGCCGGGCAGGGGCCGCTCGCCACCCTGGAGGAAATCAAGAAATCGAACCTGCGCGGGCGCGGTGGCGCCGGCTTCACCACCGGGATGAAATGGGAGGCCTGTCGCAACGCGCCGGGAACGCAGCGCCATGTGGTGTGCAATGCCGACGAGGGCGAACCCGGCACCTTCAAGGACCGCGTGCTGCTCACCACCCAGGCCGATCTGGTGTTCGAGGGCATGACGGTGTGCGCCTACGCCATCGGCGTGAGCGGGGGCAATACCAGGGGCTTCCTCTACCTGCGCGGCGAATACCGCCATCTGCTGGAACCCTTGAACGCGGTGCTGGCGCGGCGCCGCGCCGCCGGGCTGCTGGGCGAGGGCATCCTCGGCGTGCCCGGTTTCGACTTCGACATCGAAATCCATCTCGGCGCCGGCGCCTATGTCTGCGGCGAGGAATCGGCGCTGATCGAGTCGCTGGAGGGCAAGCGCGGCATTCCGCGCAACCGGCCGCCTTATCCGGTCACCCACGGCTACCTGCAACAACCGACCACGGTGAACAACGTCGAGACCTTCTGCGCCGCCGCCCTGGTGGCGGCGCGAGGCGGCGACGGGTACCGGAGCATCGGTACGCCCAAGTCGGCGGGCACCAAGGTGCTGTCGGTATCCGGCGACTGCGCCCGCCCCGGCCTCTACGAATACCCGTTCGGGGTGACGGTGCGCCAGGTGCTGGAAGACTGCGGCGCTGGGAATGCGCTGGCGGTGCAGATCAGCGGCCCCTCCGGCGTGTGCATCGCCGCCGACGAGTTCGATCGACGCATCGCCTTCGAGGATCTCGCCACCGCCGGCGCCTTCATGGTGTTCGACGCTTCCCGCGACATGTTCGAGGTGGCGCGCAACTTCGCCCACTTCTTCGCCCACGAGAGCTGCGGTTTCTGCACCCCCTGCCGGGTCGGCACCGCCATGCTGCGCGGCACGATGGACAAGATCGCCGAAGGTCACGGCACCCTCTACGACCTGGCCGAGATCGAGAAGCTGGACCGCGTGCTCAACCAGTCGGCGCACTGCGGGCTGGGGCACACCGCCTGCAACCCCACCCTGGATACGCTGAAACGCTTCCGGCCCAGCTACGAGCGGCGGTTGAAATCGCAGGATTTCGAACCCGCCTTCGACCTCGACGGCGCGCTCGCCGCCGCCCGCCGCATGACCGGCCGCGATGATGCCGGGGCGCACCTCTCCACGGAGACCGAGTCATGAGCGACACCACCTTCCAACTCGACGGCGAGAACGTGTCCTTCGCCCCCGGCCAGAGCGTCCTGCAAGCCGCCCTCGCCGCCGGCCGCTACATCCCGCATCTCTGTTACCACCCGGAATTCAAGCCGCACGGCAGTTGCAAGGTGTGCACGGTGAAGGCCAACGGACGCACGGCGGCTTCCTGTACCTTGCCGGCGCAAACCGGGTTGAACGTGGAAAGCGAAAGCGAGGAAATGAACGAACTGCGCCGCACCCTGGTGCAGATGCTGTTCGCCGAAGGCAACCATTTCTGCCCCTCCTGCGAAAAGAGCGGCAACTGCGCCCTGCAGGCGCTGGGTTCCGACCTCGGGGTGATGACGGCGGGCTTTCGCCACTTCTACCCGGAGCGGCCGGTGGACGCCTCGCATCCGGACCTCCTGCTCGATTTCAACCGCTGCATCCTCTGTGAGCTCTGCGTGCGCGCCTCCTGCGAGGTGGACGGCAAGTGCGTGTTCGCCCTCTCCGGGCGCGGGCTCGACAAGCACCTCATCGTCAACGCCGCTTCCGGCAAGCTGGTCGATACCGACGTCGCGCTCGATGACAAGGCGGTGGACGTCTGCCCGGTGGGGGTGATCCTGAAAAAGCGGGTCGGCTTCGCGGTTCCCATCGGCCAGCGCCGCTACGACCAACGTCCGATCAGCGCCCAGGCGCTCGACGACGCGCCGCGCCCATCCACCGCCGCCGCGAGCGGCTGCGCCGCCTGCGAGGGCGAGGGGACATCATGAGCCAGAAAATTCGCGTCGCCACCACTTCCCTGGCCGGCTGCTTCGGCTGCCACATGTCCTTGCTGGATATCGACGAACGCCTGTTCACCCTGCTCGAACACGTCGAGTTCGACCGCTCGCCACTTACCGACATCAAGCATTGCGGCCCCTGCGACATCGGCCTGGTCGAAGGGGGGATCTGCAACGCGGAGAACGTCCATGTCCTGCGCGAGTTCCGCAGGAACTGCAAGATTCTGGTCGCCGTCGGCGCCTGCGCCGTCACCGGCGGCCTGCCGGCGCAGCGCAACCACCTGAGCCTGACCGACTGCCTGCAGGAGGTCTACGTCACCGAAGTCAGCCTCGAACACGGCGGCATTCCCAACGACCCGGAACTGCCCCTGCCGCTGGACAAGGTGCATCCGCTGCACGAAGTGGTGAAAGTGGATTATTTCCTCCCCGGCTGCCCGCCCTCGGCCGACACGCTCTGGAAATTCCTGACCGACCTTCTGGCCGGTCGCACGCCCAGCTTCGCTCCGGAATTGATTCGCTACGACTGAGCGCACAGCCTCCCCCTTTGAAAAGGGGGATTGAGGTACCGAAGGGTAGGGGCTTCATCAGGGATTTCTCCACGCGTGGCGCGCGTGCAAGCGTCCGCAAATCCCCCCTGGCCCCCCTTTTCAAAGGGGGGGAACCTCGCATACCGGCGTCACGCGCGTGGGGGGCTGGCCTCCCCCTTTATCAAAGGGGGATTGAGGTACCGAAGGGTAGGGGCTTCATCAGGGATTTCTCCAAGCATGGTGCGCGTGCAAGCATCCGCAAATCCCCCCTAACCCCCGTTTCAAAGGTGGGGACCCCGGCTGTCGGCGTCACTTGCTGGCGCAAACACGCTGCCCGGAATGGTTGACCGCCCCGCTCAACAATATAAGCAAGCCCGAATAAACTCATATATGGATCAGTGGCTTATCTGAACTGATTGCTTGCTTTTGACCATTCCCTGACTACCTTCAGCAGTGCGTGGCCAATTCCGAGCGAATTACTCGGTTATGGCTGTGCCCTATGGAGAAGGGGACATGCGGCTGAGGCGACAAGGGTTGTTGATGGCGTGCTCGGCTGGCTGGATGCGGCCGGCGGCGGCCGACTGGGCGCTCAATCTGCCGGCGCCGAAGTCCGACATCGCGGCGCGCATCCACGATATCCACACCCTGATTCTGCTGGTCTGCCTGGGCATTTTCGTCGTGGTGTTCGGCGTGATGTTCTATGCGCTGTTCAAGCACCGGAAGAGCGTCGGCCATCAGGCCCATCATTTCCATGAGCACACCACCGTCGAGGTGATCTGGACCGTGATCCCCTTGCTGATCCTGGTCGGCATGGCCTGGCCGGCGACCCGCGCGGTGCTGGATCAGAAGGACACCGCCAATCCCGATCTCAGCATCAAGGTCACCGGCTATCAGTGGAAGTGGGAATACGACTACCTCCAGGACGGCGTGAAGTTCATGAGCGTGTCGTCCACACCCGCCGATCAGATCGCCAACCAGGCGGCGAAGGGGGCGCACTATCTGCTGGAAGTGGATGAGCCGATGGTGGTGCCGGTCGGCAAGAAGGTGCGCATCCTGCTGACTTCCAATGACGTGATCCATGCCTGGTGGGTGTCCGAACTGGGTGTGAAGCAGGACGCCATTCCCGGTTTCATCCGCGATACCTGGTTCCGCGCCAACGAGATCGGCACCTACCGGGGCCAGTGCGCCGAGCTGTGCGGGCGCGGCCATGCCTTCATGCCCATCGTCGTCGAGGTGAAGAGCGAGGCCGATTACCAGACCTGGCTGGCGGCAAAGCAGGCCGGCGAGCAGGCCAGGGCCGTCGCGGCGGTGGCGGCCGCCGCCAGGACGTTCAGCCCGGAGGACCTCAAGGCGAGCGGCGAGAAGGTCTATGCCGCCCACTGCGCCGCCTGCCATCAGGCCGATGGCAAGGGTCTGCCCGGCGTGTTCCCGGGCCTGGCTGGCTCGAAGGTCGCCAATGGTCCCGCCGCCGCGCATATCGATCTGGTTCTGCACGGCAGGGACGGCACCGCGATGACGGCGTTCCAGGAGCAGTTGGACGATGCCGACCTCGCCGCCGTGATCACCTGGGAGCGCATGGCCTGGGGCAATTCTGGGTCGCCGGTACAGCCGGCGGATGTGAAGGCACAGCGCAAGTAACCGGACAAAAACATGGAAGCCAATCTCGCCCACCCCATGTCACACGAGGCTCACGCCGCCCCCACCGGGATGTGGCGCTGGCTGACCACCACCAACCACAAGGACATCGGCACCCTGTATTTCTGGTTCGCGGCGGCCATGTTCCTGATCGGCGGGCTGATGGCGATGCTGATCCGCGCCGAACTGTTCCAGCCCGGCCTGCAACTGGTGCAGCCGGAAGTGTTCAACCAGCTCACCACCATGCACGGGCTGATCATGATCTTCGGCGTCATCATGCCGGCCTTCACCGCCTTCGCGAACTGGCAGGTGCCGCTGATGATCGGGGCGCCGGACATGGCTTTCCCGCGCATGAACAACTGGAGCTTCTGGCTGCTGCCGGTGGCCGGGGTGTTCCTGATCGGCTCCCTGTTCCTGCCCGGCGGCGCGGTGTCGGGCGGCTGGACCATGTACCCGCCCTTGTTCATGCAGGGCGGCATCAGTTACGACCTGACCATCTTCGCCATCCACATCATGGGCGCGAGTTCGATCATGGGTTCGATCAACATCGCCACCACCATCCTCAACATGCGGGCGCC
>CAZONS010000221.1:0-6151 GCA_964581195.1 uncultured Thiobacillus sp.
GAAAGGCCTTGAACTTGATCTCGGCATTGCACAGCACATCCGGGTTGGGCGTGCGGCCGGCCTGGTATTCCGCGAGGAAATAGGCGAACACCCGATCCTGGTATTCACGGCTGAAGTTGACCAGTTCGACCTCGATGCCGAGCACTTCGCCGATGGCCAGCACATCGCGGAAATCCTGGGCGATGGGGCAGTCGTCCTCGAGATCGTCGGCCTCCCAGTTCTTCATGAACACGCCCACCACCTCGTGTCCCTGTTGTTGCAGCAACCAGGCGGTGACGGCGGAATCGACCCCGCCGGAAAGGCCGACGACGATGCGGGTCATGCCACGTCCGGGTAATCGGTGATGAGGTCCAGCGGGAAGCGCCGACCGCTCTGGTAATCGCGCAGGCAATCGAGGATCAGGGGACTGCGGTGGCGCTGCCGCTGGCTCTCGATGTCCTCGGGGCTCATCCACAGCGCGCGCAGGATGCCGTCGTCGAGCCTGGCCTCCGGGTCGAAGCCGGTGACGCGGCCGGTGAAGGCGAAGCGCAGATAGGTGCGTTGCGGCTTGTCCGGGTGGCGCCAGCGGTAGACGCCGAGCAGCGCCTCCGGCTCGAAATGGTGGGCGGTCTCCTCGAACACCTCGCGCCGCACCGCGTCGAGCAGCGATTCGCCCTCCTCGAGATGGCCGGCCGGCTGATTGAAGCGGATGCCGGCGTCGGTGTGCTCCTCGACCAGCAGGAAGCGGCCGTCGCGTTCGATGACGGCGGCGACGACGACATGGGGTTTCCAGATGCGGCTGTCCATCGTTGATTCCTTCAGTGCGTCAGGGTGGCCACGGGCGGGAGCGACTCGTCGAGGCGCCAGATCGCCGCCAGCAGATCGGATTCGAGGTGGCCGAAGGCCTGGTCCAGCGCCTTCTCGAGCCCTCCACTTTCCCGGAAGTCATTGCTGCTGCCGGTGGCGGTGAAGCGCTGCATGACCAGGGTATCGCCGACATCGTAGAGATTCACGGCCAGGCGCGCCTCGAATCGCTTCAGGCTGGCGGACAGCCGGGTCTGGCTGATCTCGAGCGCATAGCGGGTTTCCAGCACGAGGTTGACGCCGGCTTCGCGCGCCTTGGCCTGCGCGCGCGCGGTGTAACCGCCCTGGCCCAGGTCGATGAAGCGGATTTTCTGTTTCTGCAGGGCATCGGCCAGTTTTTGCATGGCGTCGCTTCGCTCGCTCTGGTTGAGCAGGCCGACGACCAGCGTGCTGCGGGCGCGTTCGATGACCCCGGCGAGGCGGAGATCCTGTTCCAGGGCCGGGCGGTCGAGGAGATAGGCGACCTGGTAGTTCCAGTAGGCGTTGTCGCGCCGTCCCGGCAACAGCAGACGACCCTGCTGGTGCCGCGCCAGGTCCATCCGCGCCACCCGCGCCAGCGTCGCGGGGGCGGCGTTCGCCGCGCGCTGGCCCACCAGCGCGCGGGAGAAGCGGGACGCGGCTTCGTCGAGGAGACGGCTGGGAGCATCGGCGAGACCAGGTTCGTAGGGCAGATTGACCTCCTGCACCCAGATCCAGGCGGCGCGCCGTTGCATCAGGTTCCGGGTCGCGCTGACGAAGGGGCTGGCGGCGGCCGCCGTGTCCGAGGGCTCCATGCCGGCGAGGAGTTCGAGGGCGGCGCCCAGGCCGCGCGCGCGTTCATCGAGATGCGGCGCGAGCCGGCGTAGGTCGTCGACGGCCCGGGCGAGGTCGTCGGCGCGAAGGGCGGCGAGGACGTCCCGCCAGGTCTGCCGGCTCCATTGCCGCGGTAGATTCCGATCGTCGGGCAGACCGTTCCAGTCGATTCGCACCGGGCCCCGCAGGCGCGGCAGCAGGTCCTGGTAGCGGGTTTCATGGAAGCGACTGGCGCCGATGTCCAGTTCCCGCGCGGCATCGACATGCAGCTCGTTGCCGTCGAACACCAGACCGCGCGCGTTCAGCGCGGCGCCGGGGCCGGCCGCCAGCGCGGACCGATTGCCGCGAAACTCGACGCCTTCCAGCCTGGCGCGGCTGTTGCCCAGGCGCAGCCCGGTCCGGGTCTGGACGAACTGGCCGGAGTGCACGGCGATGTCAGCCGACGCGTCGGCGGTCAGCCCGGTCTCCAGGTCGTTGCGCCAGATGCAGTGCTCGAAACGGGCGTTGCCGGCGCGGATCTCGACGCCGCCGCCACTGCCGTCGAAACGGGTGTGCCGCCAGTGCTGGAGGCGACTGCCGGTGTCGCTCACGCGCAGGCGCCAATTCCTGCCTGAGAAGGTGATGGGGGCCTCCGCGCTGCCCTCGGCGACGATGCCGCCGAGGACCTCCAGGCTTGCGCCCTCCTCGAATTCGACCGCGCTGCCCGGCTCCAGGGTCAGGGTGACGTTGCGCGGGACGCGCAGCGTGCCCTGGATGCGGTAGGGGCTGGCGAGGGCGTGGAAGACCGTGTCCTCGGCAAGGTCGCCCGTGACCGGGGTCGGTCCGGGAGCCACCGGAACGACCCGGGCGCTGGCCGTGGGCCCGGCGTTGCGGGCGGTGTCGCGCGGGGTGATCCGGTAGTGGTAGGGGCGGCCGATGCTGACGTTGCGGTCACGGTATTCGCTGGTCGCGACCTCGGCCAGCGTGCTGAACACGCCGCTGTCCGGGTCGGCGCGTTCGATGTGAAAGAGCGGCGCTTCGCGGGCGTTGTCCGGGTGGGACCAGCTCAGGTGCACGCCGTCGGGGACCGGTCGCGCGCTGAAGCCGACGACCCCGCTCGGCGCCTTGTTGTCCAGCCCGATCCGGCCCGGCACCCGCCAGTCGAGCCGGGCGCGGGGGCTGACCCGCGTGGCGTGGAGGAGGGCGATGAGGTCTTCCGCGTTGTCGTCTTCGCGCACCACGTAGTGGCCGAGGTATTCGCCGGGCGCCTTCTCCTGCATGGCCAGGCCGATACGGTCGCGGCCGAGGTCGAAATTCACGGCCAGGCCCGGGTCGCCCCGCATGTAGACGATGACTTCGTCACCGGCCCGGAACGGGCCTTCGCCCCAGTTGCTGAAGGCGACCTGAATGGACGGCGGCGCCGCCTTCGCCATGCTGTCGACGGGCTGCGGGATGTCGCTGGCGAACTTGCGCGCCATCTTGTCGACCAGGGCCTGGCGCACCCCTTCGGTGAGAACCTTGGTGGAGGTGACCACGGTGGTGAGGATGCCGAGCAGACTGAGGGAAAAGCCGCCCTCGCGTTCGACCTGAGTTTCCACCTTCTCCCATACGAAGGCCCGCTGCGCGGCGGAATACAGGCGCAGGCGGACGCTGACCTCCTGGTGCGCATAGGCGCCGGCGTAGACCTTGGATATCGCCAGGACGTCGACGTAGACCAGGCCTTCGAGTCGCAGCGCCCTGGTCAGGCGATCCGGGTCTTCCAGGCTCAGCGTGTCCGGGTTGATGTTGGCGGCGATCAGGGCGAGATCGGTTTCCTGCGGACGTTTCAGTTCGAAGCTTTTCGAACTGAGGCTGTTGTGGATCGCCGTGCGGATGTCCTCCCGTTGCTCCGGCGTGCCCTGGCCGATGGCGGGCAGGACCGCGATGCGACGTGGCGCTTCGGTCGCGGCGGCGGGCGCCCGGGCTTCGTCAGTGGTGGCGCCGAAGACGCTGCCGAGCATCTGTCCGGCGCGTTCCAGCATTCCCGTCTCGGCGGCATGCGCGGGGACCGCCGTCAGCAGGGTCAGCGCGCACCCCAGCAGCGCGGCGCGAGCTCCCTTGCGGCCGGGCGTGTCCATCGGCGACTCAGGCCGCCGGCCGGGCGCGCAAGGCCATTTCACGCAGTTGCCTGCCCAGCGTCTCGGTCGGCTTGCCTTTCTTCCGCGCCAGGGTCCAGGCGTTGGCGAGCCATTCCGCCGCCGCCGCCGGGTTGTCGTCGTTGCGCGCGCGCTCGGCGGCCGCTTCGTATTTCACCTCGGGGTCGCGCAGGAACTCGACCAGCTGGCCGCCGATATGGCTGGCGACCTCGTTGGCCAGGCTTTCCAGGATTTCGCTGTCCGAGGGCAGTTCGGCGATCTTCATGGGGCTGTTGAACTCGCCCAGTTGCACGCCTTCGGAGCTTTCACCGGACTCCGTGCGCTTGCGGGTCAGGGTGTCGGTGAACAGCATGCGCGCATTGCTGGCGTCGACGATCCGGTACGACACGCCGAGGACGCCGATCTTGCGGTGCGCGGTGATGTTGAGCGGGATGTCCTCGAGGACGGGTTCCTCGCGGAACCGGGGGGGCGCCTCGGTGTTCCGCTGGCCGCGTTCCCAGACGGCGAAGTCCGGATTGGCGACCCGGTTCTTCCGGGTGACGACACGCACCGTCTTGCGCCCTTTCTGCTCGCTGTTGGAGACCGTGGCTTCCAGGATGGTGCCCTGCACCAGATAGTCGGCGGACGACAGGTTGACCCCGCCGCTTCCTTGCATGGCGACGATCTCCTGCTCGCGCATGACGGCCTGAAGCTGGTCGCGCTCGACGATGCGGATGTCGTTCGGCAGCGCGTTGAACAGCAACTGCGTCAGCTTGGAGGCGACCGAGGTGCCGAGGCGGGCGGCATCACCGCTGCCGGTGAAATTGGCCGCCGTGATTTTCTTCGTGGCGCGATCGCCCGTGCGTTCCTGCAGTTCGCTCAGGCTGCGGCGCAGGCCGGGATAATCCGGATGGATATCCTGCGCCACGAACGCGTAGCCCAGGGCCAGGCCCGGCGCGTTGCGCTTGCCGGCGCTTTCGGCGAGCACGAAGGCCTGTTCCGCGAAGCGCTTTTCCTCCGGACTGAGCACCCGCGGGATGTCCAGCATCGCGCGCAGCGCCCGCGCCCGCGACAGCCAGGCGTAGGCCTCGGTCAGCCTGTCTTCCTGCGTCGCGGCCCCGCCCTTGGCGGTCATGAACTGGTAGAGGCCCAGGGCGGCCCCGCTCAGGTTCGGCTGCAACGTCGCGAAGTCGGGGCGCTCGCGCAGCGCCGCGTACATGGCCAGGGCCTGGTCGGCACCGGCGTCGTCGCGCTTGTGGTTGGCCAGGAACGCGAACTGGGCGACCCGGGTCGCGGCGAGTTGCCGTTCCACGTCGCGATAACCGGGCGCCACCGCGATGAGACTGGTGAAACGCGCCTCGGCTTCATCCAGACGCGTCGCTTCGAGGGCCCGTACCCCGGCCTCGTAAGCGTCCCGCAGCAGGCCCTCGCGAACCTGCGCGATGGCCTGGCCCTCGGTGGATCCGGCGCCGGTCAGGGCGGCGACCTCGCCCAGCAGGCGATGGCGCTCCGCCAGGGCGCGCTCGTCGAGAGCGCGATAGGCGGCGTCGGCCTGGTCCAGGGCGGCCTGGGTTCGCGCCCGCTCGCCCGCCAGATCGCGGACGAACGCCTTCTGCTGCTCGGGATCCCAGCGCTGCATCCGGGCGGCGATGGACTCGACCTGGCCGAGGAGGGCGAGGGGCGCCTGACCCCCCGGCAGCCGGCCGGTATCGAGGATGCCGCGCGCCTCCTTCCGTTTGGCCTCGGCGAGACGGCGGCCCGCCTCCCGCATGGCGGCCTGGGCTTCCTTGTTGTCGCCGAAGAGGCCCTTCTTGCCCGCTTCGATGGCCTGCTTCTCGAAGTAGGCTTCCAGATTGCCGCCACGTTCAGCGGCGGTGATCTGTTGCTGGACACCCTGGTCGGCCTCCTGTCCAGAAGGTGTGGCGCAGCCGCCGAGGGCAAGGGCGAGGACGAGCGCTGCCAGTCCCGGATTCACGTTGGCGTGTGTCATGGTCATTGCATTCCGGTTGATGAGGAGGGAAGGGGGAACCCGTAGTGGCAAGGGCTCAGATCGGCTTGCCCCAGAGATCATAATCGTCCGAGCGGGTGATTTTCACCTTCACGAAGTCGCCCGGTTTCAGGCCGCGGCCCTGGGCGATGTGGACCACGCCGTCGATTTCCGGGGCATCGGCATAGCTGCGGGCGATGGCGCGGCCGCCAGCTGTTTCGTCCACCAATACCGTCATCTCCTGGCCCAGCCGGGCTTTCAGCCTGGCGGCGCTGATGTCGGCCTGGACATCCATGAAACGGGCGAGGCGGTCCTGCTGCACGTCCTCGTCCACATGGTCGGCCAATGCGTTGGCCGGAGCCCCCTCCACCGGCGAGTAGGCGAAGGCGCCGACGCGGTCGAGTTTCGCTTCTTCCAGGAAGTCGAGCAGGGTGTC
>CAZONS010000222.1:0-1502 GCA_964581195.1 uncultured Thiobacillus sp.
GCCAGGCCGATGCGGTTGGCGACCCGGAAGATGTGGGTGTCCACCGCGATGGTGGGCTCGCCGAAAGCGGTGTTGAGCACCACGTTCGCGGTCTTGCGGCCGACACCCGGCAGGGCTTCCAGTGATTCCCGGTCTTTCGGCACCTCGCCGCCGTGCTTGTCGAGCAGGATCTGGCAGGTGGCGATGACGTTCTTCGCCTTGGTCTTGAACAGGCCGATGCGGCGGATGTGTTCGATCAGACCTTCCTCGCCCAGCGACAGCAGTTTCTCCGGGGTATTGGCGACGGGATACAGGGTGGCGGTGGCGAGGTTGACGCTGACATCGGTGGCCTGCGCCGACAGGATCACCGCAACCAGCAACTCGAACGGCGTCTGGTAATGCAGTTCGGTGGTGGGGTGGGGATTGCCGGCGCGCAGGCGCTCGAACAGGGTGCGACGTTGACTGGCGTTCATGGCGCGATGATAAGAGAAAACCCGCTACCATCCGCCCCCCATGCGAATCGAAACCCTCCGTCAACGCCTGCGCGAACTCGGCGCCAAGCCCCAGCACGAACATCGCGTCCTGCAGGCCTGGACGCGCCTGCGCTCCCTGGACACCCGCCATCGTCGCGCCGAGGACTTCCTGCCGCTGCGACTGCGCGAGGCGCTGCCGGGGCTGACCGAGGAACTCGCGGCGCTCGCCCACGTGCGGTCCGAGCACCCCGGCGCGGATGGTTCGGCGCGCCTGCTGGTCGAACTGGGTGACGGCCAGACGGTGGAAAGCGTGCTGCTGCCGCGCGACGGGGTGTGCGTCTCCACCCAGGTTGGCTGCGCCGTCGGCTGCCTGTTCTGCATGACCGGCCGCGACGGCCTGCTGCGCCAGTTGAGCAGCGGCGAGATCGTCGCCCAGGTCGTGCTCGCCCGCGCTCGGCGGCAGGTCAAGCGGGTGGTGTTCATGGGCATGGGCGAGCCGGCGCACAACCTGGACAACGTGCTGGAAGCCATCGAACTGCTCGGCACGGTGGGCGCCATCGGCCACAAGAACCTGGTGTTCTCGACGGTGGGCGACCCGCGCGTGTTCGAGCGCCTGCCGCTGGGTCCGGTGAGGCCGGCCCTGGCGCTGTCGCTGCACAGCAGCCGCGCCGATCTGCGCGCGAGACTGCTGCCCAAGGCGCCACGCATCACGCCGGAGGAACTGGTGGAACGCGGCGAGGCCTATGCCCGCGCCACCGGCTACCCGATCCAGTACCAGTGGACGCTGCTGCAAGGGGTCAACGACAGCGACGAGGAACTGGAGGGTATCGTCCGTCTGCTCGCCGGCAAGTACGCGATGATGAATTTCATCCCCTACAACGCCAACGAGGGCCTCGGCTTCCAGCGGCCGTCCTGGGAACGCGCCTCGGTCATGGCCGGCACGCTGCACCAGCGCGGCATCCTGACTCGGCTGCGCGACTCCGCCGGCCAGGACATCGAGGGCGGCTGCGGCCAGTTAAGGGCGCGTTCAATCGCCGTTCTGTAGCGCGG
>CAZONS010000222.1:1602-6145 GCA_964581195.1 uncultured Thiobacillus sp.
CGGATGCAGCGCAGCGGAATCCGGGATTGCGGGCACTCCCGGTAGGTCAGGCGTGGATGTGTGATACCGGCGCCGGGTAGGCGCCGGCGGCGGGCAGGAAAACCTCGGTCACCAGCAGCGGCTGGCCATCCAGGGCGAATTGCGAGCGGCGCATCCAGAGCCGCCGCGGCGCCACTTCGAGATGGGCAACGGCGGACCGATAGAGCGGGTGGCGGGCGTCGAGCGGGCGGTATTCCAGCGGGTAGCGGCGCACCAGGGGGTTGGCGAACAGGGCTTCGCCGAGCGGCCGGTTGCCCAGGCGCGAGAGGGCGACCCAGGGGCCGTCGAGGCCGCGCAGGGGAATCACGCTGTGGGCGAAGACCAGCGGCGTGTCGCCGCAGAGCAGCAGGACTTCACGGATCATCGCCCGCTGGCCGCGCCGCAGATGCAGGGCGCGATATTCGTCGTGCAGCGGCGGTGCGATGCGCTGGCTCAGGCGTTGTACCCGCAATTGCGGGCAAACGGTTTGCAGGCGGCGGGTGAGCGAGCCGTGATCGTCGAGCCAGCCGCGCCAGTCGCCGGCCCGCCAGGCCGGCGTGTTCCAGGTATTCATGGGCTTATTTGTTGGCCGACGTCTCGCCGGCGATCAGGTCGATGCGGCGTTGCAGGTGGGCGGCGGCGGCACTGTCGGCCGCCGCCTGGGCGCGTTTCAGTTGCACGTTCAGCCAGGCCAGCAGCGGCCGCCGCCAGCCGCGTTCCGAGGCGGTATCGACGGCGATGGCGAGGCTGGCGGGTTCGGCGCGCCCGGCCTTGAACAGCAGCGCGGCGGCGATCAGGCGCGGCAGCGGGTCTTTCATCTCGACGACGGCGCGGTTGGCGGCGGCGTCATCCCTGGCCTTGACCAGATCGGCGTAGTGCGCGGGCAGCAGGCCGGCGTCGAGGCCGGCCCAGTCGCCGGCGAGGAAGCGGGCATAGGCGATGTCGTTGGCGGCAGCCTCCGCGGAATATTTTTCGTAGCCGGCGCAGGCCGAGAAATCGAGGCCGGCGGCGCGGGTGGCGCAGGCCGCCAGTTCGGCGCGCGCGAGCAGGTCGAGGCGGCCGGTTCGGGCGATCTCGGCGCGCGCCTTGTCCAGGGCGATCTCGGCGGTCTTGCCGTCGCCCTCCAGCCAGCGCGCCTGGAAATGTTCGAGCAGGCTGACCGCGTTCAGCTTCCAGTCGGGCGGCGGCGGGGTGCTGGAACAGGCGGCCAGGAGCAGGGCCAGGACACCAGCGAGTAGCAAGTGGCGAGTGGCCCATTGCCATTCGCCGCTCGCCATTCGCCACTCGCTACTCGCTACAGTCTTGTTCATGGCGTCTTGATCTCCACGTCGCGGGCGAACGGCCACTTCTTGTTGATTTCGTTGATCAGGTGGTTGACCTTGCGCACGCTGTCGTCGATCTCCAGACGCAGCCGGGCCATGTCGGTGGTGGCCTCGGCGACGTCGCCGGTGATCCTGGCGACGTCCTTGCTCGCGGTCTGGGCGTTGGCGAGGATGGCGTCGGCCTTTTTCAGGCTGGCGCGCGCGTCGCCGAGGATGGCGTTGACGTTGACGATCGCGAGTTGCGCCTGGTCCATCACGCCCTGCTGGTCGAACAGGCGGCGATCCATCTTGCCCAGCACGCCGTCGACCTTGAGCGAGACCCCGTTCAGGGAAGCGAGCAGGGTGTCGGCGCGATCCAGCGCCTTCACCACCTTGCGCGCGTCTTCCGGACTGCCCATGAGGCCGCCGATCAGGCCGTTCTCACCGGCCATGCGGCCCGTCATGACTTCCACATGGCCCAGGGTCTGGTTGATCGGGGCGCCTGCCGCGGTCATGGTTTCGACGTTGGCCAGGATGTTCTTCACCTTGGCGATCAACACCGGGATGTCCTTGGTGGCGTCGCCGGTGTAGAGCGGCCGCACGGCGCCATCTGGCAGCGGCGGGTCTTGCAGATTGGTGCTGAAGGCCTTGATCCTGGCGCCGCCGACCAGCGCCTTCTCCAGGGTGAAGACGCTGCTCTCGCGCAGCCAGCGGGCATCCTCGCGCGGGATGGCGAGTTCGATCCGGACCTTGCCGTCATCCGTCAGATGCAGGCGGCTGACCTTGCCGATGGGGAAGCCGGAGAAGGAGATCGGCATGCCGACGCTCACGCCTTCCACATCCTCCGCGGTCAGCACCAGCTTGTGGGTGACCTCGAAGGCGCCGCGCGCGTAGAGCGCGTAGCCGACGAAGGCGGCGCCGAGGAGCACGGTCATGGCCAGCAGCAGGCCGATCTTGAACTCCAGGTTCTTGATCAGGGGTGCGCGAGGGACGTGGGGTACAGGGGCGCGTTCCATCGGTAATCCAGTATCCAGCAGTCGTTGAGGTGGTCGGCCAGGCGTTCCAGCAGATCGGCGAGGAAGGGCGGGTAATGCGTGTCCGGCAGCAGCAGGGCGGGACGGTCGATCAGAATTATAGGCGGCCGTTCGATGGCGGCTCGCAGCAACTTGGCGACGCAGCGCTCCGCATGGGTGAGTTGCGGGTCGCGCTTGAGCGCGGCGCCCTCATGACCGCTTTGCAGCAGGAGCAGCCAGGCCTGGCCGGCGGCCGCGTCGTAGTCCAGGTTGTGGCGGTACTGCGGAATCAGGGCGATGTTGTCCAGCACCGACAGATTGGCGCGCAGGGGCATTTCGGCCGAGACCAGGCTGGCGCCCGGATGCGCGGCGAGGAGGGCGCGCCGTTCGCCATCATCGGCGAGCCAGTTCAGATGTATTTGAAGGCTAATGACGCCACCTCGATCAGCATCAGAACGAAAAACAGCCGCACCATGCCGCGCAGCACGGAGATCGGCGCCATGAACAGCATCTTCGGCGTGGCCATGCCCTCCGCCACCGGGATCACCGTCACCGCCAGGCCGAATGCCAGGGATTTCAGCCAGATGCCGGCCAGCATGGCGCCGTCGAACACCTGCCCCATCACCCGGGTGAAGTCCGGCAGGCTCCAGGGCTGCGGGCCATAGACCGCGAGATAGGCGAGAGCCAGGGCCAGGACGCTGGTGATGGCGGTCAGCGACAGCACCGAGAGCATGCCGCCGATCACGCGCGGCATGAACTCCAGACGCAGGGTGTCGACGCCATTGGCTTCCAGTGCCTCGAGTTCATTGTTGATGCGCATCAGCGCGACTTCTGTGTTGATCGCGGAGCCGGAGCGCAGCGCCACGAACAGGGCGGTGACCAGCGGCAGCACCTCCAGCACCAGCAGGCGCACCACCATTTCCAGCGCGTAGTCGGAGAGGCCATACTGGGCCGCCGTGCCGACCACGATCTGGATCAGCACAAAGGAGAGGAGGGCGGCGAACAGGGTGAAGGGCAGCAGGATCTGCACGGCGGTGAAGTAGATCTGCTTCATCACCACGGTGCGGGTGGCGCTGTTGTAGACGGCGGGCGACAGCGCGGCGACCACCACCTCCCCGGTCAGGATGGCGGTCGCGCGCCAGACCCGCAAGGTGCCCAGCAGAGCGGCGCCACGTCGGATGAGAATGTTGATGATGGCCTGCATGTCGCGATATTAACCGCGGAGCCACCGATCGGCGGTTGTATCATTCGGGTAAACAAGCAACGCTGGACTGAGATGAGATCCTTCCTGTTTTTTGCCTGTGTGTTGACGGCCGCGTTGACGGCGGCTTCGGCCAGCGCGGCGTCTGGCGTCATGCTCAAGAGTGAGGATCTGCGCGCGGGCGCCAGTTCCGGCGCCGCCAGCATCGGCCGTGTCGACAAGGGCGCGGCTGTGGAAATCGTGAGTCGCAGGGGAGGCTGGACCGAGATCGCCGCCGGCGGTCGCAAGGGCTGGGTCCGCATCCTTTCCGTCCGCGCCGACGCGAGCGCCAGCCCGGCCGACCTCTCCGGCCTGATCCAGGCGGGCACCCGCCGTGCCGACAGCGGCAGGGTGGTCGCCACCGCCGGTTTGCGTGGCCTCAGCGAGGAAGAGCTGAAGTCGGCGCGTTTCGACGCCGGCGAACTCCTGAGGCTGGATCGTTACCAGTACGACCGCGCGGCCGCGGAACGATATGCCCGTTCGGTCGGCTTGCGGCAGCGGAACCAGGATTACCTGCCGGCGCCGCAGAGCGACCCGCCCAAGGCGAATGAGCCGGCCAGTCCCTGGGGTGGGCTGCTATGAGATTCCCGCTGTTCCTCCTGGCGCTGGTGCCGGCGCTGGCGCTGGCCATGGGCACGCCGCCCCGGAAGCCGGCCGCGACGGCGCCCGGGGTGCCGGGGGTCATGCTCCGTGAAGATGTCCTGCGGGCCGAGCCGAGCGCCACCGCGGCCGGCGTGGCGAAGCTCGGCAAGGGCGCCCAGGTGCGGGTGCTTGCCGGCGACGGGGGGTGGACCCAGGTGTACGCGGCCGGCAAGACCGGCTGGGTGCGCATTCTTTCGGTGAAGTCGGATATCGCCGCCACGCCCGATCTCCGCGCCGTGGTGGACGTGGGCCAGCGCGCGCCCGATGCCGGCAGGGTGGTGGCGGTGGCCGGCGCCCGTGGGCTCGACGAAGTGGAACTCGGCGCCGCC
>CAZONS010000223.1:0-6140 GCA_964581195.1 uncultured Thiobacillus sp.
CGACCACCACAACCCGTTCATCCACGGTCTGCGGCCTGAAGAGGCGCATCTTCAGGTCATAGAGCGCGGCATCCAGCTTTTCGACGAAAAACAGGTTGTAGGCCTGTCCGACATGCCCCGCCAGCAACAGCAGGAACACCAGGGAGAGCCCGAATTGTCCGAGGAAGCGACGGCGTCGCAAGTCCAGGGTCATGGCCGCACACGCGGGGAGGAGGGCCGCATGGTTGCTCCGCGCGACCGTTGCGGGGGCTGTTTCATCTCAGGGTTCCTTGCGCTGTAGCCGGGGGGCTTTCCCCGCCGGCAGGTGGGCCAGACATTCTTCCAGGGTGTGCGACAGGCGCGACAGGCGCGTTTCGACGCGCGGTTGCGTGCCCGACAGCCAGGCCAGTCGCGGATCCGTTTCCGGCAAACCGCTCAGTTGCTGCAGGAAGGCCGCCAGGCCATAAGGATCATAACCGGCGCGCGCGGCCAGCATCACCGCCGCGCGATCGGCCAGATATTCGCTCTCGGCGGCAAGCGGTCTTTGCAGCGCGTCCAGACCATCTCCCAGCAATTGCCGCAGGAAGGCCGCCTCGTCTCGCGGCCGGCCGCTGGTGGCGGCATTCGCGCGCAAGTCGAGCAACAGGCGCTTGTCGGCCAGTCGCGCGATTTCACGCCCCAGCACGGCCGCCAGTTCGGCTTCATCGCGCAACTGGCTGTAGAGCCCGCGCGTGATGAAGACATGGCCACCGGGGGTGGACCAGGACTGAATCGCATCGCTGTCGAGCACCGCGAACAACCAGGCCGCGTCCGCCCGCCCGCCTTGCGCGGCCAGCAGCCAGCGCCCCACCCGATTGACGTGGCGCTGCAGGTCCGCATCCTCGACCGCTGGCAGGGCGATCAACAGACGCACCGCGAGGGCGCGGCCGATTTTCGCCTCGTCGTCCGGAGTCAGACGATTGAGCAGCCAGGCGGACATCAAAGACAGTCTGACCGCGCCCGCCGCCGCTTCGCGGTCCAGAGCGACCGTGGGGAAGGCGCCGCAGGCCGCCCCGTTGGCCACCAGCCCCAGGCTTGCCGCGGTGGCCGCCGCCTCGGCCGCCGTCACGCTGAAGCGTTGCAGCCGCTCCAGAGCGGCGCGGCCCTCGGCGTCGATCCGTTCCTCATCCTCGCCGCCCCGGAATCCCGCCACCGCGACGATGCGACTCTCCAGTCGTCGCGACGCCGGCGCCAGTTCCCCGCGCAGTTCCGCCATCGGCGCGGTTTGCGCCGAGACATCGGCGCGTACCGAGAGCAGCCGTACCCAGCCCTCGCCCTGGCCTGTCGCGACGCGCAACCAGCCCCCCTGGCGATCGAGTATGTCCACCGTATCGCCACGGTTGAGCAAGGCCACGACGCGCGCATCGCCTCCCGCGTCCTGCCGCAGGCTCTCATTGCGCAGCAGCTTTCCGGCCGAGGCGTGCGCCACCAGCGAGATGGCCATGCCAAGCAGGATCAGTACGCCTTTCCACATGCTCAATCTCCCTCGCCGGCCAGATAGAAGCCGGCCCAATAGAACGGTTCCGGTCGGGTTTTCGCCACCTGGATCTGGGCTTGGCGCAGGGCCTCGGCCTTGCCCATGCGTTTCAGGTTGGCATAGAAGGCGCGCATGAGATCGGCGGTGGCGGCGTCATCCACGCTCCAGTAGCTGGCAAGCAGGGAACGGGCGCCGGAATAGAAGAAACCGCGCACGAACCCGACCAGGTCATCACCCGGACTGCCCTGGCCCAGGCCGGTGTCGCAGGCGCTCAGCGCGACCAGGTCGGCGGCGAGACGCAGGCCGTAGATTTCGTCGACGCTCAACACACCGTCGTTGCTGGCGTCCGGCGCGAGCAGCAGATAGGACTTCAGCGGCTCGGCGGTACGGAACTTGCCATGGCTGGCGAGGTGGATCACCCCGGCCCGGCCCGCCTGGGCGCGCAGGGCGGTCTCGCTGGCGTCGCGTCGGGCGAGAAGCCGCGCCTCCGGCAGCAGCCCGGCGATTTCCCGCGCCTCCGCCTCGGCGAATTGCAGATCGTTCTCCGCCAGGCCGGTATCGGGATTCGCCAGGATCAGCGCGCCTTCGGAGGTGGCGCCGGCGCGTGCCCGCAGCAGCGCTTCGACGTTGGCGCTGGGCAGGACGCGCAGACTGTGCGTTTTCACCAACCAGTCGCCGCCGTCGTGCAAGGTGGCGAAAGCGAGGTAATGCAGCGGGCCATGCGGCACCAGAACGAGACGTGAACGCAGCGAGGCCGCCAGCGGTCGCAGCAACAGGTCGTAGAGCCGACGCGACATGGCCTCGACCTCCGGTGAGCGGGCGGCCAGCGCGTGGCGGAACGCGCTCACCCGTTCGCCCAGGCGATCGCCGTCGAGCCGGACCGCCCGCACCGTGTCGCGATCCACCGCCAGGACATAGAGATCCGGACCGTTGGCGTAGTATTCCAGCAGGGTTTCGTCGGCGCCGAGGCCGCGCTGGATCGCCGCTGCATCGACGCCATAGATGGCGATCAGGCTGGCGAACATGGGGTCGGCCCGATACAGGGCCTGCCGCGCCTGTCTTGCCGCGTCGCCGAGATTCTCCTGGCGCGACCGCATCTGCATGCGCGACTCCCGCTCCAGCCGCGTGATGCGGCTGAACTGGTCGGCGGCGCCGCGCTCCAGATGCGCCGGCGGCGCCGCGCGCCATTTGCGCGCGAGGAGGTCGACCAGGGCGCGCGCCTTGGCGCGTTCGACATACTCCAGCATTTCGGGGTAGCGGCCGAGGCGGTAGAGCGCATCCACCAGATCCGCGTAGACCACCTGTCGATCGGCGGCAAAGCCGATCTTGTTGGCTTCGGTATCGATATGCTGGCGGTGCGACTCGATCACCTCGACGGCCGCCTTGTAGTGTTCCACCGCGGCCGCCAGATCGCCCGCGCGGCGGTTCAGGCGACCGAGGTCATAGCGCAATTGCCAGTAGATCTCGCCGTTCTGGCGGATGTGGGGAGACTGGGCCAGGGCATCCAGACGGCGCCGCGCCTCCTCGTCGCGACCGCTCTCCAGCAGGGCCTTGCCCAGCATGTATTGGCGCGGCAGATCCTGCCAGAGCCAGAGGTTCTCCCCGGTCAGGATGGCGCCGCTGAACAGGCGGTCGAGCAGCGCGCTGGCCTCGAACAGGACGTCGCCGCTGAGCGCCTGATAGGCTTTATCGTACTCGCCCAGGGCCAGGTAGGCTCGCGCCAGGGCCAGCGATTTCGCGGTCTTGTAATCGCTGCTGAACAGCCAGCCGGTGGAAACCTTCTCCAGGCGACGGACATAGTCGCGCGCCGCCGCCGTATCGCCCACCCGGCTGAGCGCGAGGCTCAGCGCCGCCAGCGCGTCGATCTCCACCAGCGTGCCCTCACGCTCGCGGTCGTACCAGTCCAGCGCCTTCGCCGCCGCGCTGATGGCGAGCATGTAGTCGCCCAGTTCGTTGGCGGATTCGGAACGCAGGATGGCGGCATAAGGCGTCAGATCGTCCGCGCCGAACAGGCGACCTTCCTTGTCCCCCTTCTGGATGCTCGACTCCAGGCGGTCGAGACATTGGCCCAGGCGCTCGTAGTTCTTGATCTTGTGGTAGGCGTAGCAGAGCCCGTGCAGGTCGGCGGCGCTCGCCCGGGGGGATTGCAGCAGGCTTTCGTACTGACTGGCCAGTTCCTCGTAGCGGCCCTCGCCGATCAGGTTGATCTGCCTTTCGCCATCCGGCGCGGCATGGGCGACGACGGTGACGAAAAGCGGGATCAGCAGGACGAGGAGGCGCATGTTCAGAACCAGTAACCGAACTCCAGATTGAAGCCGGTGTCACCCTTCATGTGGCGCAACGCCAGGCCGGCGCGCATCACGCTGGCGGCCTTCGAACTGCGCGAGGTCCCGAGGCTGAAACGCACTTCCTGGTAGTTGTCGGAATACAGCTTGCTGCCGAAGAAGCGGGTATCGGTCAGGGAGGTCTCGAAGTGCAGCTTGCGCCCGTAGAGGACGGTGGGCACCGACCACATCACACCATTGCGCAGCACCGTGTTGCTGATGTTGGGATCGTAGTCATAGCCCCCATACGAGAAGGGCATGGTGGTCACGAAGCCGAGCATGTTGCCGATGCCGACGTCATACCCCGGCTGGCGCCAGTAATAGGTGCTGGTGAGACCGACCGAGGCCATCTGCGCGGTGGAGCCCATGTCCTTGGAGGCGGTCAGGCCATAGTTGGCGCTGGGCACCAGGGTCCAGCGCTGCGACATGGGGAAGCGATAGGACGCGCCGAATCCGACGTGATAGGCCTTGGCGCCATCGACATCGAGCGCGGTCAGCGGCATCCGCAGCAGGAGCTGGCGGCGCGGGTCGAGGTCGTTGCGGATGGAATAGGACAGCGGCACGGTCAGGTTGCTGACATCGGTGCCGCCCTGGGTCATGCGGCCGATTTCCAGACCGATGCCCACCTGGGTCAGCCTGTCGTTCGAGACCGAGGTGGCGCCCACGCTGTCGGCGGTGGCGATATTGCTGAAGTCGCTGGTGAAGTTCTGATCGAAATCGGAAGCCACCATGGTCGACATCATGCTGTTGGGGTTGCCGGCGATGGGGTCGGTGGGCGAGCTTTTCGCCAGGGCCTGGGAAAGCTCGGCGAGCAGGTTACCGCTCTTGAGGTAGTCATACAGCGATTGCGCGCTTTCCTCGCGGGTACCCCCGGTGAATGCGGTATCGATCCCCAGGGAGGGAATGGTCAGATGGATCTCGGCCGGGTTGAAGTGCGGCGAGAAGTAATTCACCTCGACCCCCCGGTAGTTACCCGCGATGGTCACTTCCTGGACGCCCGTGTAAGTGTGATTGACCGATTGCAGGGAATTGAAAAACATCGCGCCGAAGAATGCGTCCGAATTGGCGTAGGTCACGTCGGTCGGGGGCGGCAATTCGATGGTCACCGCCGCCGAGAAGGGGCTGGCCGCGTCGGCATGGGGGATGGCGGCCATGCAGCCCAGGGCCAGCACGGCAAGCAGTGGGTTCTTGTGAAATTTCATCGCAACACCTCGAAGTTGAAAAATGTCGTCAATCAGCGCAACCGGTAGAAACGCGCCGCGCCCGTCTGTCCTTCCGCCAAGCCATCCAGCCTGTCGCCCACCGCCTCGGACAGGTGCCCCAGGCGATCTTCAGGCAATGGGTGGGTCTTGAACAGGAGCGAAACCCGCTGGTCACCCTTGGCGACATGGCCGATCTCGGCCAACACCGCCGGCAGCGCGTAGGCGTCATAACCGGCGCGCGCGCCCAGCACCAGGCCGATGCGATCGGCCTCGTATTCGGCATCCTTGTCGAGGCCGCGGGCGACGATCTCGGCGCCGTTGCCGATCAGATTCTGCACGATCTCATTCTCGTTCCTGAGCTTGCTGCCGAAGAACGAACCCAGCGCCGCGATGGCCTGCGATTTCTGCAGCAGCTTGAGATGGTGCTTGCGAATGACATGGCCGATTTCATGCCCGAGCACGCCGGCCAGTTCCGCCTCGTTCGTCAGGCGCCTGTAGAGCCCCTTGGTCAGGAAGATGTAACCGCCGGGCGCGGCGAAGGCGTTGATGTCCTCGCTCTCGATCACGCCGAAGCGCCAGGGCAGGTCGGGCCGTTCGCTCTGCAGGGCGACCCAGCGGCCGACCCGGTTGACATAGCTTTGCAGCCCGTCGTCGCGCACCAGCGGCGCCGCGCCGAGCAGGTTGCCGGCGATCTGCTGGCCGATCCTGAGTTCTTCCTCCTGCGAGGTATTGCCGGAGAGCAAGGCCTTGAGCAACTGATCGGCGGGCTTTTCCTGCGCGAGCGGCGGCGTCGGCGCCGTGGGCGCGGCCGGCGCCGCTGGTGCCGTGGGTTGTGCCGGCGCCGTGGGAGCGATTTTGTCCTTGATCAGGCCTTTGAGAAATTTGTCGAAATCGCCCGCCTGGGCGAGCCCGATGCCGCAGAACGCGACGAAGGTCCAGGAGAGTATGCGGTTCATGGCTGCGTGCTCATCGAATGTTCATCATGGGGTGGCGCCATCGGGTTTCGCCAGATGGGGGATGTCCCGGCCGGCCAGACCGGCCATGCGCGCGAACTGTTCGGCATCGGCGCGGCTGGCGGCGAAGGCGTCCATGAGGGCCAGTTCTTCAGGGTTATGGCGG
>CAZONS010000224.1:0-6096 GCA_964581195.1 uncultured Thiobacillus sp.
AGCAGGCCGCGCAGGCGGGTGGGGGTGATGTCGTGATCGTCGCGCAGCTGGTCGAGCCAGGCGAAGGCCTGCTCCGCCAGTTCGGAGCTGGTGCCGCTGAATAGGCCGCCGGCCGAGAAGCCGAACAGGCCACCGCGGGTGGCGGCGGGTTCGTCGACCAGGTCGCTGGCGTGCAGCAGGGAGAGGCGGGCGAAGGGCTTGTCGCCCTCGGCGTCGTCGGGCTTGCGTGACAGATCGGTGATGGGGATCTCGCCGCGCTTGGTCTTCCACACCGGGATGCCGCTGAAGACGATGCTGTTGCCGAAGCGGGCTGGCTCCTTCTCCGCCAGATCGAGGACGTAGCTGTGCAGGTCGCCGTTGGGGGTCTTCTTGGCGGTGTCGGAGAGCAGCAGGTCGGCGCGGACGGTGTCGCCGTCGCGGCGGAAGTTGGTGTACTGGCCGATGAGGGTGCCGAGGCCGTCGGCGCACATGCCGGGATGGGTGAAGCGGGCCTTGATGCCGCGCGCTGCGGCGGAGCCGGCGGCTGCCACCTGGTCGAGCATGGTGGCGTCGATCAGCACCCCGTGCCCCTTGGCCTCGCCGGGCTGGATGATGGCCACGCCGTTGATGCGGCCGGCGGCGCGGTCGACGCCAAGCTGGTTGGGCGCATGGCTGGTGGGGGCGGCGCGGAGCTTCATGGGGCCTCGGGGTCGGCGGGATCGGCGTGGTCGAGCGGATCGGCGGGATCGATCTCGGCGGCGGGGTCTTCGGGATCGGGGGAGGGCGCGGCGGCGGCCGGGCGGGACCCGGCGATGGCGTTGAAGTCCACGTCCTGGGCCTCCATGTCGCGGCGGTCTTGCGCGTGCTGGCGGATCTCGCCCGCGAAGTCGTGCTGGCCGATCATGGCCATGGCGGTGGAGGGGGCGCCGCCCATGTCGATGTAGGCCTGAGCCGCTTCGATGTCCTTCTTGAAGTCGGGGGTGGGGATGGCCGGCCGGGTCCACTTGCCGCGCAGCAGGTAGTCGGGGTCGTCGCCGGTGGGGAGCGCCAGCCGTCCGCGGGCGATCTCTTCTTCGAGGATCCACTGCACCCAGTAGGTCAGCACCTGGCTGATGAGGTCGTGCTGCTGGGCGCGGAAGGCGCGGTAGGCGGCCAGCAGGGCGGCGCGGGCGGCGGCCAGGTTCGACTTGCTGAGGCGGTTGATCATCACCTCGTAGGGCAGGCCGAGGGCGGCGGAGGCGATCTGCAGCAGGCTCTCGGCGAAGTCCTGGTGGTCGCCGCCGTTGAAATTCAGGTTCTCGAGGTGGGGGGTGGTGCCCTGGGCGGCGACGGCCAGGGTGCCCGGCTTCCAGCGGTAGCCGCCGGCGAGCAGGGTCTTGTTGCGCATGGCGGCGGCGACCTGCTTGGGGTCCTGCGTCTCGAGCCAGGCGGGGAAGCATGCCTGGATGCGCTTGGCCATGACGTAGGCGTCGAGCGTCATGCCGAACTGGCGCAGCAGGGGCAGGATGGGGCCGAGCCAGCCGGTGCCGAAGAGCTGGTCGGGGTGGTAGCCGCGCTTGAGCCAGGTGACCTGGCGGGTGCCGGCGGCGTCGTAGATGGGGATGCGCATCGGCTCGGCGCGGCTGCCGTCGGCCAGGTAGCGGCGGACGTGGATGGCGGCGGGTGCGCCGTCGGCGTCGAGTTCCAGGCCGCGGATGAGGCGGTCGGTGTCGGGCTTGTCGCCGGGGTTGGCGAGCCGGCTTATGTGCACCAGGCGGACGCAGGTGGACTGGTACTGGCGGCCGGGCCGGATGGGCTTGGCCACACGCACGGCGAGGGAGTTGCCGGTGTGCAGGCAGGTGGCGAGGGTAACCTGCAGCAGCTCGCGCCAGGTGCGGTGGCCGTCGGCGTCGAAGCGCGTCCAGGCGGTGGCGCGGCGCACCGAGGCGGTCATCTGGTCGCGGAAGGAAGTCTCGGCCGCGTCGGTGTCGGGGGCGTCGTCGCGGGCGTAGAGGGATTGCCAGGTGAGTCCGGCTTCGCCGAGGACACCGCCGAGCATGGACTCGACGGCGGCCGAGATGATGGGGTTGTTCCGCTGCCCGTCTTCCGAGCGCGCCCCGATGATGGCCCCGTCGTTGGCGAACAGCCAGTTGGGGTCCTTGAAGTCGGTGACCCAGTCGGCCGACTGGCTGCTGATCGCGGCGGCGTCGTGGCCGGCGGCGAAGGCGTGGCCGGTGGCCAGCAGGCTGTTGATCAGTCCGCTCACGCCATCTCCAGGTCGTAGGTGGCGAAGGGATCGCCGCCTTCACGCGCGGCCTGCTCTTCGCAGAACTGGAGCAGCGCGCGGGCCTGCTCGAGGGAGACCGTGTTGCTGAAGCCGCCGGTGCCGTAGGTTACGGACAGGCCGCGCTGGCTGATGGTGATGCCGATCGCGGCCCGGATGAGCTGGGCGAGCTGGGTGTAGCTGATGCCCAGCGCTGCGACCGCGGCGAGGTCGGTCTGCAGGGATGCGATGCCGTCGGCCAGGGCCATGGGCCACAGGTGTACCGGGCCGGCTGCGGTCGTCGCTGTCAATTCCCGCTAATTAGCGGGAATTGACATTGACAAGCGGAAGTGGCGGTATTCTGCGTCCGTTTATCGTCAGACTGTTGGAATCCCGGTCAGGAAATTGGCTGTTGCCAAAACCAGAAAGAGACAGTCCTTCATCATAAGTAATGAAAATGTCGATGCTTATGTCGTGCACTTGTTGCGTGTGACACACGTGGCGGTGTCCCAGCAAGGACTTAGGCGCCACTTAAGGGTTCCAAGGCCGGTCTACTATCGAACGGGTTGAAATAGTCTCTGACCACCATATCTAGTGGTCCGAGCCGGCAGGATGGTCCTGCTGGAAACAAAATGCCCTCAGGCGGTTGCAACGCCTGAGGGCCGGTTGCCGGGTTCCGCTCTCTGCGAGGAATCCCCAGCGATCGAACAACGACACGCGCCTCTTACGGAATCCCGTAGGCGACGCAACAACTCGCAGGGGGGAAGGGGGCGCACATGCTCAGCATGTGCAACTTGGTCCTCGGCTGCTTCGGCCACCGGATGAAGGTCCGGCGGAAGGGGAAGAAGCTGGTGATCGAGATCGAGCCGCAATGTCACCGGGTGGCCGCCCGGTGACACCGGCCTGACAACCTAGTGGCTGGGTGGGTCGCCCACCCCACGGCCCTCCGCCACGCGGTGGGCTGTGCTGTTTGGTGCGGCCCGTTCAGGCGCGGACAGCCTCTTTGATGCGCTCATCCAGCTTCAGGACATCCTCGAGCGCCACCCGGCCGGCAGCCGCGGGCCGCTCTCCAATGTATTCTCTGACCAGGGCGCGGGCCTGGTTGACGTCGAGTGCCCAGCGGTCGGCCATTTCGCGCATCGACCAGACCGGCTTCATTCCGGCGAGCAGAGCGCGGGTGTGGTCGCGCAGCAGTGGACCCATCGCGCGGAGTGCCTGCTCGTGCTGTAGAAGGATCTGGGCGGGAGCCAGTGGGGTAAAAATGGCGCGGGTGCGGGGATGGGGGGGCATGACGTGTCCGGCGGATGGGAAGGCGGTGGGTGATGGAGATTGAGCCGCCATGGCACCGGGTGGCCGTGCGGTGACGCTGGCCTAATCGCCTAGGGGCTGGGTGGGTCGACAGCCCCACGGCCCTCCGCCATGCGGGGGGCCGTGTCGTTGGGCGTGGTGGACGGGCGGAAGCCACGCTCCTGCAACCCGGCCTGCTGGCGCTGTCGGGACTGCCGTTGGTGGATGGCGCGGATCATGTCCTCGGTGTCGCGCCGGGTGTCTCGAGGCGGAACCTTCAGTGCGATGACGCAGAACACCACCAGGGCGATTACGATGGTGGTGCCGATGATGATGAGGCTGGTCATGGAGACGCGGGCGGAGCCTTCCAGTCGGCCGGCAGACCGCACGCCTTGAGGACGGCGCGCAGGTAGCGCTCGCCGATGCGCATCTTGCCGGCCTCGGCCTGGCTGATCATGGCCTGGGTCTTCTTCAGCTTGCGCGCCAGCTGGGCCTGGGTGAGGCCGGCGGCGGTGCGCGCCGCGCGCAGGCTGTGGGCGATGAGCCAGGCGGTGTAGGCCGGGCCGTCGACCGATCCGTCGGGGGTGGTGGGGGGCGGCGCCGGCTTCCCGCGCTGCGCCTCGTATTCGGCGCGGGGGATGCACACGTAGTCGGTGCCGTCGATGGTGAGGGTGATGTGGCGGTCCATGGGTCAGTCCTCGTAGACGTCGCGGCGGTTGCCGATGGCGGTGACCACGATGCGCTCGACTCGTACGTGGTTGGGCTCGCAGTGGAAGACGATGCGGTAGTCGCGCACGCGCAGACGATAGCTGCCCTGGCGCTCGCCGCGCAGGGGCTTGGCCCCTGACACCGCCGGCCAGGCGCCCAGGCGCTGCAGGGCATCCTGCACCTTGGGCAGCACGAAGAGGGGGAGGTCGTGCAGGTCGGCCTTGGCGGCGGCGGTGAGGATCACGGGCAGCATGTCAGGGTTATATAAGGCATATATAATCCAACAAGGGAAAATGGACATGAAGGCTGCCCACGTAGCATGGCCGTAAGGGGGGATGTCCGTGTCGACATATTTCCACTATACACCTCTGGAGAGCGCACTTGCCATCCTTCGGACACGATCATTGCGCCTTGGTGACTATCGGTACATGAATGATCCCGCGGAAGGTACGTGGTTGAGGGACTATTTAATTGCAAAGCTTAAGGATGATAAAGGGCGTGTGCCTGCGGCCCTGAGTGGGTTTGCAACGCAGTGTGATCAATATTACACTGCGTCGCTCTCTTGTACTTCGGAATGCCTGTCGCAATGAAGGATATACGCCGATAATGCCAGGGGCGCGGCCATAGAGTTTGAAGTAAACAGGCCACTTGTTGCCGCCAAGGAATCCGACGATTCCATGGGTTTTGCTAAGTGCATATATGGAATCGATGACGCCACCATTGACCGCTTGAAGAGTGTGTTGTCGGATTCGTTTTCGGAAGACATCTTTCGTGAATTCCTTATTGCCGCGGATCTGTGGAAGTGTGGATATAAACCTGAGCTGGTAAAGCATCCTGCGTATAAGGCCGAGCAAGAGGTTCGCCTGATCTACTACCCTGGAACTGGATCTACGGCATGCTCAGTTTCCACGGAGGATAACGAAGATGACATCTATGTGCCGCCGAAGCGGTTTTTAACTTGGGCCGGATCTAAGCCACCTGGAATTGTGGTCGACTCTTTCGGAGAGCCAGTTCTTGGCGCCGATGGAGATACCGTTTGCATTGATGGTCAAAGTAATGTTGTTGGAAATAGCTTGGTTCAGATAAAGCCGGAGTGGCCCGTGATTGAAAAGGGAAAGGGGCCGAAATCACATTTCACGTTTCAATTTGGAGTTTTGGGAATTAAACCGGTGCGACTGGTGCTTGGAGCATTGTCTCCGCATGGCGATTGGCGCGGTTATTTGCACGATTCCCTGGGCATTGATATTGACGTCGTGCGGTCTGATCTGCCCTATCGAGGCTAGGCCAATGTCGCGCGTCCCTGACCGACGCCGGGTTCCTCGCTCCACGTGTGCCCGCACCCCCGGCACCGCCAGTAGGCCTTCCCGCCGCTGACGTTGTGCCGGTGGGCGTCGGCTGAGTCGCACCGCTCGCAGACCACGATCAGCGCCCAGCGCCGGCGCGGGTTGGCGGGGGTGGGCGGGGCGTCGTCTGAGTCGGCGCCGAGCCAGTCGCCGGTGCCGCCGTCGATCCAGTCGTCGCGGCCGCTCACCAGGTGCTCGTGGGCTGGACCCAATCGGCGCTGGTCTCGGCCGGGATGGGGTCGGGGGTGGTGTCGGGTTCGGGGTCGGGCAGGTCGTCCCAGCCCATGATGCGGGCGGCCACCAGTTGGTGAACCTCGCAGTCGAGCCAGTGGGTGTCGTCGCGCTCGACCTCCTGGCCGCTCTTGGTGATGATGGTGCGCGGGCGCCAGGCGATGCGCTGCTTGCCGCGGCGGTCGAGGATGGGGACCGGCATCTCGCTGTGCAGGCTGGCGAGGTATTCCGGGTCAGGGGCGTGGTGCAGCAGCCAGGGCGGGACGCCGGGGGTGGTGGTGCCGGCGGCGGCGGCCTGCAGGCGGT
>CAZONS010000225.1:0-6089 GCA_964581195.1 uncultured Thiobacillus sp.
ATCATCGAGGCGATGGCGTTGAATGTTCCGATGAAGGCCTCGGCGTTGCCGTAGGTGTAGACCTCGTAGGCCATGTGCGCCCCTGATTACTTGAACAACAGCGCCGCCCGCAGCGTATTCGGCGCCCCGCTCCACATGATCCGGTCCATCTGCTCCAGGTAGCCGGCCACCTGCTGCATGGCCATCTCCCGGGTCAGATTGTTCTGGGTCTCGGCCATCACCTGCTGGATGCGCTCGCCCAGATCCTGGTTGATGCGGTCGAGATATTCCTGCTCGATCTGCGAGGACACCTTGGAGCGCATCATCCGGCGCGCATCCTGCATCCCGCGCAGCAGCAAGGCCTGCGCGAGGTCGCTGGCCACCGCCCCCTGCCACGCCATGATGGTCGAGTAGGTCGTCGGCGCATCCAGTTGGGTGGTGACGTCGAGCATCCGCTTCACCGGCAGGCGTGAATTGTTGATGAAGCCGATCTGCTCGCCCGTCACCTGGCCACGCTCCAGCATGGCGTCGGCCAGTCCGTGCAGGGTGTCCTGGACGCGCTTGTCGAAGGATTGCACGGTGACGTTGGCCGGCTGCGGATCCATGCAATCCGCCGTATCGGCGCCACAGGAGTAGATGGACAGGACGATGTTCCCATCGCCGCCCTGGGTGCCTGACCCGTTCACCAATTGCCCGACCGAATTCAAGGTCGGGCGGCGGGCCTCGAAACTGGGTTTCTCGTCGGCACCGCTGCCGGAACGCTTGAGGATGTAGGTGCCGGTGAAACTCATCAGCATCATGCGCGTCGCATCGTCGATGCCGGTGATGCCCTTCAGGGCGCGCCACATCACGTTGCCCTCGGTGAACACGGCCGCCTTCGTCGCCGGATCGGCGGCCTGGGCGCCGGCCACAGTGCCGCCCGGGCCTGCCGAATTGCAGTCGAACCAGCCCTTGGCGTAGTCCGGCGTCGCGCCCGAGCCGTTCTTGATGGAGCGGCAGGCATGGCTCTTCGCCTCGTTGATCTTGCCGAAGGCGCCATAGGCCAGTGCCTGCCCGGCCTCGCAGGAATTCATGGACATCGAATTGAACTTCTGTGCCCACTCCTGCATGGTCTTCAAGGTCTTGCCGATCTCCGGCGAAATGCTGTCGAGCGCCAGCAGGAAGGCCTGGGTCACGGCCACCGAACCGATGTTCTGGAGCATGGCCACCAGCTGCTCGGAGTTCACGAAGGAGAAGGCGCCGCCGAAGAGATCGATGCCGCCGCAGCCGGACTTGAACGACGGCCCGGTCATGGAAAACAGTTGGTAGTTCCGCTGCGGCGTGCGCATCACCAGGCTGCCCCCGGTGTATACGTGGCGGGTCTGGCCGCGGAACGCGCCGGGCTCGGTGACGTTGCCGACCGCACCCATCGCATTGAACATGTCCTGCATTTCGGCATTGATGTTCGCGTTGGTCGGCATGGCCAGCAGCATGCCCGCCAGGAGGGCGGACAGTCGGAGACGGAAAGTACGTGGCATGGTGAAGTCCTCAGGACGCCAATACCGGGCGCACGGAAACAGGAAGGCGCGCGGTCTTGCCGGCGCAGGCCTGGAGATGCTTGACCAGGCGGGCCTTATGCAGCCGCCAGGCCGTCTTGCCGCCTGGCTTGCCCCAGTCCACCGTCAACAGCCCCAGCGCGGCCAGCCGCTTGGCGGCGTGGTTCAAGGAACTGCGGCCGATGCCCCCGTCCCTAGCCAGTTCGTTCAGGGACAGCTTGCGCTCGCCCTTGTGCGCGCCGGCCTGCAGCAACACCCAGAGCAGGGAAGCCGCCACGGCGGCATGATCCAGGGCGGAAAGCAGGCGCAAGTAGTCCTCGGCCGATTCGGCGCGTAGCGGGTTGGCGAATTGCGCCGTCGCGACAGCGGGGGGTGTTGGGTGAGCCTTGGCCATGTCTCTCGCGATCAGTGGATGCGGTATTGAGGTTGGCGTCGGCCCCTCTCGGCGGCTTTCATCACTGTAACGTCACGCCTTCGGGCAGGAGTGAGGCGCCGAGGCCCTCCGCCAGCACCGCCACTTCCTTATCGGAAAACAACTGCGCGAGTCCGCCGCCGGCAGCCAGGCGCGCAGCCACCTTCTCCGCCAGCACATCGAGCATCAGTTCGAAGCGGGTCGCCTTGTGGCCCGTGGCATTCAGCGCCTCGGTGATCCGCAAAACCTCGTCCCCAGCCAGGCGTTTGCCAGCGGTGTTGAGCGAAGACCTCCCCACCAGATGGTTCAACTCGCGTTCGATGTCTCGGAAGGTCGCCACCACCGGCGCCTTGTGGGCCTCGCGCGCGAGCGCCCATTGCAGCATCAGCACCACGGCCAGCTTGTAGTCGAAGACATCCATCAGTTGGGTGAACATGGCGGAGTTCGGCATCGGCAGGTTGTCCGGGTCGGAGAAATCCAGAGGCTTGCCCAGCCCTGAGCGTTCGAGACGCTGAATCAGGCGGGTAGCCTCGATCAGGTGGGTTTCCATGAGGTTGAAGGCGGTGATGTAGGCGACCTTCCAGCGAGCAGCCTCTTTGCCGGTGAAGCCCATCGCCAGGAACATGAAACCGTCCTTGGTCATGCGGACATGACCAATCCGGGATGTTTCCTTGGCAACCAGAACGCCATCGGAATCCTTGTAAGTCATTGTTTCCATGACTTGCTCAAAGTTGAGCCGGGCAAACTCCTCAGGGCACTCCAGGTTCCGGATGTCTCGCAGCACATTCTTGTGCTGCTTCCCGAACTTCTCCGCCACATCCAGAGAAGTGGTGGTGATCTTGCCGTCCACGATGCGCAGACGGGGCTTGAGGTGGGTGGGGATATTGCTCATGGTGTGATCTCCCAAAGAAGGTCGTCAGGGTAAGAAGACGGGTCGGTGATGAACGCCTCACGAATGCGGGCGGCCTTGGCGCCACGGTAGGCCAGGGCGAGGAACAGGAAACCCTCGCGGGACATGCGGTAATGGCCGGTGCGTGAGGTCGTTTTCGAGCGAAGTGCGCCGTTTCCGTCGGTGTACTCCATAACTTCCGAGGGGGCCTCGTAATGACAGTTGAAAAAGACCCGGCTGCAATCCAAATTTCGGATGGCTTTCAGAACATCGTGGTGCGCCTTCCCGAAGTACTCCGCCACCGTCAGCGAAGTCGTGTACATGCCCTCGATCATCGCCCTCCCCTCACCCGAAAACCCGTCTTACCAGCCCAGCCAGCCCGCTGGTTTCCTTCCGCAGCCGTTCCAGCCGGATAACCGCCTCGCCCGGCGTCAGCAGTTCCTCGGTACCTCGCCGCAGGTCAAGCAGGCGGATGCCGACCTGATAACGCTCGCGCATCCAACCAGCCGTGTCGTCGCGGGAAATCGTCTTGCGGAAGGGCTCGACCTGCATCCGCAGGCCGCGTGAGGCGATCAGCGCCTGCAGGGCGTCGAACGTCTCCTTCGCCTCGCGATCCGACTTGTAGGACTCGACATGCACCCCGTGTAGCATCGTCCTGACACCTTCATGGAAGAAGAATCTGGCGATGCAGGTGCGATGATTGCCATCCCCGTTGACATACCAACCCCCACCATCGAGTTCGATGTAATACATGGACGGCTGCTTGATGGCGTCGTCCAGGTAGTAGCCGGGGTTGCTTTCCTGAAGCAGGAGGTTGGCCCGCATGCGCTTGCCCTGTTCCAGGAACTCCAGCCAGGTCAGGCCTTGATAGTCGGGATGCGCCGTACCCACCACATCGAAAACGTTGATCGACTGCAGGCCGGACCAGTATTTCTCGACGATGAACGGCGAGGCGGCGCGGAAGCCGTTTTCATCCCACGCGGCCAGGCGCTGCCCGGCCCAGTGGGGTGGATATTTTGACCGCGCGGAACGGACGAGCGCGGTATCGGGCAAATCAGCCATCAGAAGCTCTCCCCAGGTTTGGTTTTCGTGAGCACCCAGATGCGGTCCAGGATGTCCGAGACGGCCAGGACGCCATGGCCGATGGGCTGGATTTCCTTGGTGCCGGGTCTGGCCAGGAACAAGGCGGGCACGGTCTCCACGCCCAGGCTCCTGGCCTGGCCGGCATCGCGCACTGCATCGGGGAACTCGGGCAGGACCGATCCGTCGAGGGAAATCGGAAACACCTGGATGCCGTAGCGCCGCGAGAAGTCGGCCAGAACCGGGGCGGCGGCATGGCAATACGGGCAGTCGCCGCGGAAGAAGAAGAACAGGCCATGGGTACGCGCCAGGCTGGCCACCCATTCTTCCTTCTTCGTGTTCTGTTCCTGATCCCATGTGCGCATCGCCACGTTGTTGGATGGCCGGCCGCGCTGCGAATAGTCGAGGCCGGGATCGGTCCAGACCACGCGGCGCCAGACATCCGCGAACTTGGCGGAGCGGCCGTAGGCCTCCTGCTGTGCCACGAGATAGGCGCGAACGTTGGCCTCGGTGGGATTCATCACCGCGACGGCGCGCGTCTCCTCCAGGCGGCGCTGCAGCGCCTTGAGTTCGCGCACCTCGGCCGGCGTGGCCTCCGGCTGCCTGGGAGGAGGCGGAACCTGCGGAGGGCGTTCTCGCGGATCCTGATACCAGAACCAGCCTTCCACACTGCGGCCCCAGAAAACCCCGTCGTTGACCGCCGCGAGGCCAGAAGCGGCCGGCGCCTGCCCGGCGGCGGAAGGGGCAATGCAGAGAGTGGCCGCCAGCCAGCCGATCCCGAAACACTCAACCAGCCGCATGGTGAACCTTCCTGGCATGCTCGTTGGACTCCCCGACGCGCCAATAGAAGTCACGCGCATTCAGATCCAGGCGCAGGCGCTCCCAGGCCATGCAGGCGGCACGCACGGCGGCCACCTCCAGGCGATGCCGGACCAGGCAGTCGGACGGCACCGCAACCAGGCAGGCATAGCGGCTGCGGTCGCGGGAGCGGACGATGGCGATTTCCGACCACGGCAATCCCACGTCCCGGAAAACGTGTTCCACCAGGCGGCACAAGTTCACCCGGTGGTCGACGCGGCGCAGGCTCAAGCGGTCGGCGAACGACACCAGGACGTTCTTCCTTTCGCTCTTCTTATTCATCATGGACGGACCTCGGAAGGATCCGGGAGCGAGCCATCCCGGCACCAGTTCAAGTTCAGTGTCATGTCGCGCGGGGAGCCCTCCGGCACGACCTCCGGGGCCACGCGCAGCACGAAACGGGCGCATCCGTCACGCCTGAAACGCTGGACGACCCGTGCCTCCAGCAGGATGCCGCGGCCGCCCGGAAACTGGGCGCGGGCCTTCTCGGCCATGGGGCCGGAGAGGCGGCCGGCGGCCCGCCCTTCCGGGTCTTCCAGCGCCGATCTCAGGAGAGGTTTGACGCTGGCCACGTCGCCAAGGTCGGCGGCCTGGGCCACCGGCCAGGCCGCGATCAGCGCAAGAAAGAACAGACAGGATTTCATGGGGCGTTGTAGTAGCTGGGGGTTCTGGATTTCAGCGGGGAAATGTCATAGGTGGCGGCACGCGACTTCACCCCCGCCGCATCGGGCAGGCTCGGTGCGATCTCCGCGTAAAACTCGGACAGGTCCATCTTCGAGAAATCGAGCCGCTCGATTTCCTCGATGGCGAAACCGCGGCAATCCGGGGATTGCGCGCTGCCCCAGGTGCGCCCGATCTGGGCGCGCCCCTGCTCATTGACGATCCGGGCCAGGCGGGAGTTGAAGCAGCAATAGGATTCCTTCGTCGCCATGCAGGAGCCGAGAAGCTTGCTGGAGCAATAACTGCCCACGAAGGTGCAGAGATTGGCGCCGCGTTTCATGGCCAGGACTTGATCCTGGTCTTCGCAGCTCAGCAATTCCTGAATCACCATCATGGCGATGGCGATATAGAACGTCGCCGGATTGAAATAGACCGTCATGGTCTGGCTGGAGAGTCCGCTGAGCACGGTGGAGCCGGCCGGCGCCGCGCCGCCGAACGTGACGCCCAGACCCATGAAATTGAGCGACGGCGCCCAGCCGCCCGCGGCGCCGCCGCCCGCCCCGAAGATGCTCTCGAACCCCTTGAGCGCCCAGTCGGGCGCGTCGGACTGGAACAGGGAGTCGTACATGTACGTGGAACCGACCGCATTGGCGGTCTTGTTCAGCAGGGACCCGCC
>CAZONS010000226.1:0-6087 GCA_964581195.1 uncultured Thiobacillus sp.
CTGGTCGAGTCGCTGGTGCACAAGCAGAATCTGGCCAAGCTCCAGAGCAGGCTGGATCAGCTGCACCCGGCCGACGTGGCCTACATCCTCGAGGCCTTGCCGCTGGAAGAGCGTCTCCTGGTCTGGGATCTGGTCAAGGCGGAACGCGACGGCGACATCCTGCTGGAAGTCTCGGACGCGGTGCGGGAATCCCTGATCGCCACGATGGACACCCGCGAGCTGGTGGCCGCCGCCGCGACGCTGGATACCGACGAGATCGCCGACCTGGCGATGGATCTGCCCAAGGATGTCGTCCAGGAGTTGATGAAGTCCCTGGGCGAGGCCAAGCGCGCCCAGGTCGAGTCGTCCCTGTCCTATGACGAGGAGTCGGTCGGTGGTCTGATGGACTACGACTTCGTCACCATCCGCGCCGATGTGACCCTGGAAGTGGCGCTGCGTTACCTGCGCTTCCTGGGCGACCTGCCGCCGCACACCGACAAGCTGTTCGTGGTGGAACGCGATGGCCGCCTGATCGGCACTCTGCCGTTGAAGCGCATGCTGGTGCATGACCCGGAGGCGCACGTGGCGGCGGTGATGACCGACGATCCCGTGACCTTCCATCCCGGCGATCCGGCGGAGGATGCCGCCCAGGCGTTCGAGCGCTATGACCTGGTGACGGCGCCGGTGGTGGGGCCGGACAATCGTCTGATCGGCCGACTCACCGTCGATGTCGTGCTCGATTTCATTCGCGAGCAGGGCGAGCAGGACATGCTGCAACTGGTCGGTCTGCGGGAGGAGGAAGACCTGTTCACCACGGTCTGGAAGGCGGCCAAGAACCGCTGGCTGTGGCTCGCCATCAATCTCTGCACCGCGCTGGTCGCCTCGCGCGTGGTCGGCGCCTTCGAGGGCAGTATCGAGAGGCTTGCCGCCCTGGCGGCGCTGATGCCCATCGTCGCCGGCATGGGCGGCAATTCGGGCAACCAGACCTCCACCCTGGTGGTGCGCGGCCTGGCGCTGGGCCTGATCAACAAGGACAACGCGAACCGGATCCTGACCAAGGAACTGGGCATCGCCCTGCTCAACGGCTCGGTCTGGGGCAGCGTGATGGGCGTGGTGACCTATTTCCTCTACGACAACGCCGCGCTGGGCGGCGTCATGGCCGCCGCCATGCTGCTCAACCTGATCGTCGCGGCGATGGCCGGTTACCTGGCGCCGGCGACGATCGAACGTTTCGGCCATGACCCCGCCTTCGGCTCGGCGGTGCTGACCACCTTCATCACCGATAGCATGGGGTTCTTCATCTTCCTGGGGCTGGCGACGCTGGTGCTGTTGTAGGGTGGAAAAGCCGGCGTGTTCATGCCGGCGCCTTCCACCATTTCACGGCGGGCTTGGCGGATGGCGCGATAAAGCCGCCTTTTCGCCCCCTACGCCAGGCCCCTGGGCAGGGGGAAGTTCACGTTTTCCTCGACTCCGTCCAGCGCCACCACGCCGTTGGCGCCGAGTTCCCGCAGCCGCGCGACGACGCCTTCCACCAGGACTTCCGGCGCCGAGGCGCCGGCGGTGACGCCGATCCTGGATTTGCCTTCCAGCCAGGCGGCTTCCAGTTGCCCGGCGTTGTCCACCATGTAGGCGGCGGTGCCGGCCTTGGCGGCGACTTCGCGCAGGCGGTTCGAATTCGAGCTGTTGGGGGAACCGACCACGATCACCAGGTCGCATTGCGCGGTCAGCGCCTTCACCGCGTCCTGCCGGTTCTGGGTGGCGTAGCAGATGTCGTCCTTCTTCGGGCCGCGGATGTTCGGAAAACGCGCGCGCAAGGCCTCGACCACGCGGCTGGCGTCGTCCACGGAGAGCGTGGTCTGGGTGACGTAGGCGAGTTTCTCGGGGGCGTCCACGACCAGTCTGGCGACATCCTCCGGGGTCTCCACCAGATACATGCCGGCGTCGGACTGGCCCATGGTGCCTTCCACTTCCGGGTGACCCCGGTGGCCGATCATGACGATTTCCAGTCCGGCTTCGCGCATCTTCTTCACTTCCACATGCACCTTGGTGACCAGTGGACAGGTGGCGTCGAAAACGGTGAGGCCGCGGCATTCCGCCTCGCGGCGCACCGCCAGGGATACGCCATGGGCGCTGTAGACCAGGGTGGCGCCGGCGGGAACGTCGCCCAGATCCTCGATGAAGATCGCGCCCTTCGCCTTGAGGTCGTCGACCACGAACTTGTTGTGGACCACTTCATGACGCACGTAGATGGGGGCGCCGAATTTCGCCAGGGCGCTTTCGACGATGGTGATGGCGCGGTCGACGCCGGCGCAGAAGCCGCGCGGATTGGCCAGGAGGATGGTTTTCATGGGCTGGTACGGGATCGGGCTTGAGTCGGTGGGTCAGCGGCTGATGGCGAGAAGTTCGACCTCGAAGGTCACGGGCAGACCCGCAAGCGGGTGGTTGAAATCCACGCGCACGCTGTCGGTATCCAGTTCCAGGACCGTTCCGGTCAGTGTCTGGCCGTTGGGCAGGGAGAAATCGACGTCATGGCCGACGGCGAGTTCCATCTCGGCGGGAAAGTCTTCGCGCGGCAGGGTATGGATCATGGCCGGGTCGCGCGGTCCGAAGGCCTCGCCCGGCGCCAGCTCGTAGGTCAGGTGCTCGCCGACGCGCAGGCCGAGCAGCAGGCTTTCCAGGCGGGCATCGATATCGCCATGGCCGAGGGTGAAGGTTTCCGGGCCCTCCGGAAAGGTGTCCACCAGAGTCTCGCCCTGGCAGTTCAGGCGGTAATGCAAGGTGGCCTGGTCGCCCAGGCGCAGCGCGGGGGTATCCGTCATGGAAGGGGGCGTGCGGGTGATCGGCGCGCCAGTTTACCGTCGGTCGCGCGCGAAGTCCGCGCGACAGCGCATGGGATAGGGTCGATCGCGGCGCCACTCACCCGGTCGTCACCGCCCGATCGCGGCCCGCTTGCTTGGCCAGATAGAGACGGCTGTCGGCGAGGTTGATCAGATCGGGTGCGGCGAGCGTCTGTCCGGCGTCAAAGAGGGAAACGCCGATGCTGCAGGTCACCGCGCCGACCGGCAGACCGCCCAGCCCACACTGTCGGGTCTGACGCACGATGCGCTCGGCCACGTCGCGGCTCAGGCCCTGATCGCAGCAGGGCAGCAGGATCAGGAATTCCTCGCCGCCAAAGCGGACCACGATGTCCGACTCGCGTACCCAACTGCTCAGATGTCGCGCCAGATCCTGCAGCACCCGGTCGCCGACCGGGTGGCCATGGTGGTCGTTGATGGCCTTGAAGTGATCCACGTCCAGCATCATGGCGGCGACCGGATAATTGTGGCGTTGCGCCTGGCGCAGCTGGTGTTCCAGCCATTCCCACATGAAACGGCGGTTGAACAGGCCGGTCAGCGGGTCGCGGTTGACGTCATGCTCCAGGCGCTGCGCCACGTCGCTGAGCGCTTCCGTGCGCAGCACGCTGCCGGTGACGTCGATGATGCTGACCAGGGCCAGCCGCTCACCGTCGAAGTCGTGGGCCTCGATATGGACATGCTGGCGCATCAGGCCGAAACCGTGTCGCGCCAGATGCGGCAGATCGATGGGAATCAGGTAGCGATGCAGCGCCTGCGACAGGATTTGTGGCCCGGCATTGCGCATGACCTGTTCGATCGCGATCTGGAAACGCGGATTGCGAAAGCCCGGGAACAGATCCTCCAGACGCTGCGAGATGGCGCGGCTGTCGGGGATGCCGGTGTGTTCGCTGAGCCAGCGATTCCAGACGCGGATGCGCAGATGTGCGTCCAATACCAGCACGCCGATGGGCAGAGGGTCATAAGGCTTGCCCTGCATGACTCAGTCCGCCGCCAGGATGATCGCCTGCACCGCCCGCATCACCTTTTCCGCCGCCGCCGCCGACAGCAGCAGCAGGATCGCGCCTTCCAGCTCGCGTTGCGAGGCCGACAGCCGGGTGTGGATCAGCAGTGCCGGCTGCTCGGTCGTCTCCACGGCCGCGTCGCGGAACAGGCTCTGGGTGGCGGCCTCGGCGTAGCGCGGCACGGAAACGTCGATGCGTATGCCCAGCATGTCGGCCATGGCGCTGACACAGGAGGAAATGAGGATGTTGCCGATCTCGGTCATCGCCTCGTGCTCGAAGGCGCGCAGATCGAGGCCCTGCAGCGCGACACCGTCGCCGAGCAGGTTCTGGAAGAGAAGGTGACTGTCGCGCGAGGGCAGCAGCAGGGCGATGCGTCCGTCCAGCTCGCCGCTCATGCGCTGATAGACGCAGGCCAGGTCGGCGCTCTGGGTATCGAAATGTTGGCCGACTTCCTCCGCCGTGCACAACTCGATGCGGGGCACCGCGATCCGGATCGGCTCGTTCAGCAGGACCGAGAGCTGACGCGCGGCTCGGCTGATGCCGATATTGCCCAGTTCGGTGAGGGCGTCGCGCTGCGCTTCGGTGAGTTGCATGGATTCAGCTCCGCGTGCCGGCGTCTCGCAGCACGGCGGCGATCCTGTCGCGGTTCACCGGCTTTTCCAGGACGGTGCTGAAGCCCGCGTCGCGCGCTTCGTCGAGCACCGACTGCTGCACGTTGGCGGTAAGCAGGATGAAGCAGGGGTTCAGGCCGGCCGCGCGCATGTCGCGGGCGATGCTGACACCATCGCGATCGGGCATGTTGTAGTCGAGGAACACCACATCGGGCTGGATTTCCCGCGCCAGCCGCATGGCGCTCTCGCCGCCGTCGGCCTCATGCACGACATGGCCGGCCTCCGATGGCAGATGGATGCGAAAGAGCAGGCGAGAAGTGGAGGAATCGTCCACCACCAGCAGGGTGAGCGGGCGCGAGGCGTCCAGACGCGCGCAAGGGGAGAGTTCGGTCATGCTGGCGTGCTGCATCTGGTTCTGCATGGCGGTGAGCATTTCTCGCATAGGCAACTCAGGCTGTTCACCGACGATCATGTCCGCCAGTGGCGTTCTGTGGCATCGCTCCACCAGCGCGGACACCGCCTGGGTGAGCAGTTCATGGGTTTCCTCATGCTGGCCATCGCGTCGGAGGTGACGCAACAGGCGCGCATAGCCCGCCACCACCCGGCTGTAGTTCTCCAGCCAGGGCAGATCCACCGCGCGGGCGCCGCTATGGATGCTGTCGAATTCCTGGTGCACGAGGTCGTAATCGCATTCCCGCGGACCCTGTTTCAGATTGGACAGGGCGCGCCCCAGGCGTTCGCGCGTCTCCGTGCAGAACAGTTCCAGCAAGTCTTCGGGCGACAGGTCGACGGGCGTGGGATCTTCTTTGGGCATCTGGGTCAACTCCTTGCCAGTTCGATGAGATGCGCGGGAATCCGCGCCAGCGGAACGACCTGATCGACGCAGCCGGCGGCGCGGGCCGCGCCGGGCATGCCGTAGACCACGGCGCTATCCTCGTCCTGGGCGAACACATGACCGCCATTGCGATGCAGGGCGATGAGGCCGGCGCTGCCATCCGAGCCCATGCCGGTGAAGATGCCACCGATCGCGGTCGCGCCGCAACAGTTTGCCAGGGAATGGAACAGCGCGGTGGCCGAGGGGCGAAACCGCTCGATCGCCGGCGCCGTCGACAGGGCGGCATGCAGGTGGCCGTCGCGACGCGCCACCTCCAGATGTGTGTTGTCCGGCGCGATATACACCGTGCCTCCGCGCAAGGGCTGGTTGGCCTCGGCCAGGCACACTTCCAGCAGGGTCTGGCCACGCAGCCAGTTCACCAGGCCGCCGACGAACCCGGGCGAGATGTGCTGCACCACCAGGATGGGCAAGGGATAGCCGACCGGCATGCCGGCCAGCAGGGTGGAGAGCGCCTGCGGCCCCCCGGTGGAGAGCGCCAGTCCGACCACTTCATGGCGTGTGCCGGCGCGAGGCATGCTGGGTGGGAGCGCGGTGACGGCGGGGCGAGGCTGGCGGCGACGCACCAGCTTGACCTCGGCCATCGCGCGCACGGTCTCCACCAGATCGCGCCGTACCCGCTCGAAGTCGGGGTGGGCGAGGCCGCGCGGCTTCTCGATCACCGCCAGCGCGCCTTCCTCTATGGCGCGGAAGGTGATGCGCAATTCCTCGTCGTCGACGCTGGAACTGATCACCACGATGGGCAGGGG
>CAZONS010000227.1:0-6086 GCA_964581195.1 uncultured Thiobacillus sp.
CCGCCGCGCGCATCTACGCCCAGAGCATGGAGGCGGAACTGGTCTCCATCGCCGGCTATTTCCAGGTTTTCGAGGACGGCATTCCCCTCGCCCAGCGCGGCAAGGCGGTTCAGATCTATCTCGATGGCGAGCGCGTGACGCTGGCCGCACTCGAGCCGGTTCGCTGAAACAGCGAAGCCGGCGATAATGCGCAACGTTTTTCTGTTAGGTGAGGGATAGGCAAAAGTGGCAAAAGTCATCGTAGTGACCTCCGGCAAGGGCGGGGTGGGCAAGACCACCACCAGCGCCAGCTTCTCCAGCGGCCTCGCGCTGCGCGGCAACAAGACCGTGGTGATCGACTTCGACGTCGGCCTGCGCAACCTCGACCTGATCATGGGCTGCGAGCGGCGCGTGGTGTTCGACATCATCAATGTCATCAACGGCGACGCCAATCTGAACCGCGCCCTGATCAAGGACAAGCACTGCGACAACCTGTTCGTCCTGCCCGCCTCGCAGACCCGCGACAAGGATGCGCTGTCCCTGGAGGGCGTGGGCAAGATCATCGACGAGTTGAAGGAAACCTTCGACTACATCGTCTGCGATTCCCCCGCCGGCATCGAGCACGGCGCCTTCTCCGCCATGTATTACGCCGACGAGGCGCTGGTGGTGACCAACCCGGAAGTGTCCTCGGTGCGCGACTCCGACCGCATCCTCGGCATCCTCGCCGCCAAGTCGAAACGCGCGGTGGAAAAACTGGATCCGGTCAGGGAGCACCTGCTGGTGACCCGTTACAACCCCGGGCGCGTGGAAGCCGGCGAGATGCTGTCGGTGGACGACATCCAGGAGATCCTGCGCATCCCGCTGCTCGGCGTCATCCCGGAATCGGAATCCGTGCTGCAGGCCTCCAACGCCGGCACCCCCGCCATCCACCTGGACAAGAGCGACGTCGCCGAGGCCTACAAGGACGTGGTGGCGCGTTTCATGGGTGAAGACATCCCGATGCGCTTCACCACCGCCGAGAAGGTGGGTCTGTTCAAACGACTATTCGGAGGCCGCTGAGATGTCCCTGATCGATAACCTGCTCGACTACCTGCGCGGCCCCGAGAAAAAGACCGCCGCCGTGGCCAAGGAACGGCTGCAGATCATCCTCGCCCACGAACGCGCGGGTCGCGGCGCGGCCACCCCGGACTACCTGCCCGCCCTGCAGGAAGAACTGCTCGAAGTCATCGCCAAGTACATCCACATCGACCGTCAGATGATCAAGGTACAACTGGATAAACACGGCGAGTACGACGTGCTGGAACTGAACATCACCCTGCCGGAGAACCAGCGGGCGCTGTAAGCCTTGGCCCCCCCTTTGAAAAAGGGGGGCCGGGGGGGGATTTCTACCCGGGTTGAGGGTGTGCGGACGCCCGCGAATCCCCCCTACCCCCCTTAAAAAAAGGGGGGGGCCCCTTCAGTCGCGGAAGTTCTGGTACTGCAGGGGGAAGTCGGTGATCGACTTCTTCATCAGGGCGATGACCTCCTGCAGGACATCCCGCTTGGCGCCCTGTACCCGCACGCTCTCGCCCTGGATGCTGGCGGTGACCTTGAGCTTGGAGTCCTTGATCAGCTTCACCACCTTCTTGCACAACTCGGTTTCCAGGCCGTGCTTCACCGTGGTGACCCGCTTCACCTTGTTGCCGGAGACCTTCTCGCTCTTGCCGACATCCAGGCAGCGGACGTCGACGCCGCGCTTGGCCAGCTTGCCGTTCAGCACTTCCTGAACCTGATCCAGCTTGAAGTCGTCGTCGGCGAACACGGTCAGGACGTATTCCGACTGCTCGACACGGGCGTCGGAGCCCTTGAAGTCGAAGCGGTTGCTGACTTCCTTGTTGGCCTGCTCGACCGCGTTCTTGACTTCGGTCTTGTCCACTTCGGAGACGATGTCGAATGAGGGCATGGGGTTTCCTGGCAATAAAAAAGTTGAGATCAATCCAGCGCGTTCGAAAACTGGGCAATCAGGTCACGGGCGCCATGCGGCACGCGGATGATCGTGACCTCGTGGACCGCGCTGGAAAAGAAAATCGTCCTTGAGTCACCGCGTTTCTCCGAGCATTTCACCGGCATGGTCGCGCGTGGCTTCGGTGATCTTGACGCCACCGAGCATGCGGGCGACTTCCTCGACACGGGCCTCGGCATCCAGCCTGACGACGCGCGAGAGGGCCTGGCCGTCGCGGGTGCGCTTGCTGACCTGGTAGTGCTGGGCGGCGCGCGCGGCGACCTGTGGGAGGTGGGTGACGCAGAGCACCTGGCGGCCCTGGCCGAGGTCGGCGAGGAGACGGCCGACGATTTCCGCGACGCCGCCACCGATGCCGGAATCGACTTCGTCGAAGATCAGGGTGGGTGCGCCGGAGACGCTGGAGAGCACGGTCTGCAGAGCCAGGCCGATCCGCGACAGCTCGCCGCCGGATGCGGTTTTCGCCAACGCCTTCAGACCCTGGCCGGCATGCGGGGAGACACGGAACTCGACCTCTTCCAGGCCGTGCGCGGCGGGCTCGCCCGGCAACAGACCCGCCTCGAAGGCACCGCCCTGCATGGCGAGTTGCTGCATGGCGGCGCTGACCGCCTTGTCCAGGCGGCTGGCGGCTTCGCCGCGTTGTCGGGTGAGCTTGCCGGCCAGCGCGCGGTAGGCGGCTTCGGCGGTCGCCTCGGCGCGCTCGAGCGCCTCCAGATCACCGGCGGCCCCCAGCGCCTGAAGTTGCGCGACGGCTTCGGCGAGGTGGGGCGGAATGTCCTCCGGGCGGATGCGAAACTTGCGCGCGACGTCCTGCACGGCGGCGATGCGCGCCTCGGCTTCGGCGAGCGCGCGCGGATCGAGATCGACCCGCTCGGCGTAGCGGGTGAGTTCGCGCGCGGCTTCCTGGAGGGTGTCGGCCGCGCTTTCCAGCATGCCGAGGGCGTCGCCCAGCCCCGGGTCGATTTCGGCGAGTTCGACCAGTCTGCCGCGCGCCTCGCGCAGGCGGGCGAGGACGCAGTCGCCGTCGTCATCGAGCAGCGTGGAGGCGGCCTGGGAGCCGGCGAGCAGATCGGCGGCGTGGGCCAGACGCCGATGTTCGTCCTGGGTCGCGATCCATTCTTCCTGGCTGAATGCCAGTGCGGTGAGTTCGTTGACGGTCCAGTTCAGACGTTCGCGTTCGGCCTCCTGTTCACCGGCGTGGTTTTCCGCGTTCTCGCGGCGGGCACGAGCCTCGCGCCAGGCGCGGAAGGCGGTGGCGACCTCGGCGGCGAGTGGGCCGGCGCCGGCATAGGCGTCGAGCAGACGGCGCTGCTCGGCGCCTTTCAGCAGCGAGTAGTGGGCATGCTGTCCATGAATGTCGACCAGATGCTCGCCCGCCGCCTTGAGCTGCTGGGCGGTGGCGGCGCGACCGTTGACGAAGGCGCGGGAACGCCCCCCCGCCTCGATCACCCGCCGCAGCAGGAGCACGCCCTCCTCGCCCGCCAGGTCGTTTTCCTCCAGCCAGGCCATCAGCTCCGGCAAGCCGTCGAGCGAGAACTCGGCCGCCACCTCGGCGCGCTGCGCGCCCTCCCGCACCACGCCGGCATCGGCGCGTTCGCCGAGAACCAGTGAGAGCGCGTCGAGCAGGATGGACTTGCCGGCGCCGGTCTCGCCGGTGAGCACGGAGAAGCCGGCGTGGAAATCCAGTTCCAGGCGGTCGACCAGGACGAAATCGGTGAGGGTCAGGCTAAGCAGCATGGCGGGGGCTCTGGTCGCGCGGGCGGGGACGCCTGCGCTGCGGGGGTCAAAGCTTCTCCCCCCAGTGCAGCTTCTGTCTGAGGGTGTCGTAGTAGTTGTGGCCGATGGGATGGAGCAGGCGCACGGTGTTGCGCGCGCGCTGGATCACCACCCGGTCGCCGATCTTCAGGTCGGCGTGTTGCTGGCCGTCGAAGTGGACGCGGGCGTCGTCGGCGTGGATCACGTTGATCTCGATCTCGGAGTGGCTGTTCACGGCGATGGGTCGCGCCGACAGGGTGTGCGGGCAGATCGGCACCAGCACCACCGCTTCCAGGGTGGGATGCAGGATGGGGCCGCCCCCGGAGAGGGCGTAGGCGGTCGAGCCGGTGGGTGAGGCCACCACCAGGCCATCGGCGCGCTGGCTGTAGACGAACTGGTTGTCGATGTAGACCTCGAATTCGATCAGCCGTCCCAGCGTGCTCTTGCTCACCACGACGTCGTTGAAGGCATAGGCGGCGATCAGCACGTCCTCGGCGCGCTCGACGCTGGCCATCAGCATGATCCGGTCCTCGGCCACATACTGGCCGGAGAGCATTTCCTCCAGGGTGGAGAACATGGTGTCGATGGACACGTCGGCGAGAAAGCCCAGGCGCCCCTGATTGACGCCGATCAGCGGCACCTGGTGATCCACCAGCGCGCGGGCGATGTTGAGCAGGGTGCCATCGCCACCCATGACGATCGCCAGATCCGCCACCGTACCCATCTCGTCGAGCGAAGCCACCGGATAATCGTGAGTCTCGCAGGCGTCCGCGGTGTGCGCGGTCAGCATGACCTCATGCCCGCGGCGTCGGAGATAATCCGCCAGGCGCAACAGGGAACCGGTGCTGCCGGGCCGGTTGTATTTGCCCACCAGGGCGATGGTCTTGAAATCTGGATTCATGGCGTGAAATTATAGCTGTCCTCTCAAGTCGTTCGTCGGGACGCCAGACAACGATTTGCCTCGTGTTCATCCCCGGGGGACTCGGGTGCGACACCCGAGCCGGGATTCACTCAACCACCCACGCCCAGCCATGCTCAATGACCGTGCCCGTCTGCTGCTGAAGTTCCTCGTCGAACGCTATATCGAGGACGGCCAGCCCGTGGGTTCGCGCACCCTGTCCAAACACGGCGGACTCAACCTGTCGCCCGCCTCGATCCGCAACGTGATGGCCGATCTGGAGGAAGGCGGCTACATCTCCAGCCCGCACACCTCCGCCGGGCGCATTCCCACCGCGCGCGGCTATCGCCTGTTCGTGGACACGCTGCTCACGGTCAAGCCGCTGCGACAGGGCGAAGTGCGCCAGATCGAATCCACGCTGGCGCCCAATGACCCGCAGCAACTGGTCAATGCCGCCTCGCACCTGCTGGCCGAGCTGTCCGCCTATGCCGGTGTGGTGCTCACGCCGAAACGACGCAACCTGGGCCTGCGCCAGATCGAGTTCCTGAGCCTCTCGGACAAGCGCCTCCTGCTGATCATGGTCACCGCCGAGGGGGAGGTGCAGAACCGGGTGATCGTCACCCAGCAGCCCTACGAGCCCGGCCAACTGGTGCGCGCCGCCAACTATTTCAACCAGCACTTCGCCGGGCTCTCGTTCGAACAGGTGCAGCCGCGCCTGGCGCGCGAGCTGGCGCAACTGAAATCCGACATCAGCCGGCTCATGGAAGCCGTGGTCGACGTCGGCACCGAGGCCTTCAGCGGCGGCGGCAAGGAATACGTCCTCTCCGGCGAGCGCAACCTGCTCGGCTCGCCCGACCTGTTCGGCAACATGGGGCGGCTACGAGAACTTTTCGGCCTGTTCGAGCAGAAGACCGAACTCATGCAGTTGCTCGACGTCGGCCACGCCGCCAGCGGCGTGCAGCTGTTCATCGGCGCGGAGTCGGGGGTCGCCCCGCTCGACGAGTGCAGCGTCATCGCCGCCCCCTACGAGGTCGATGGCGAGGTGGTCGGCACCCTCGGCGTCATCGGCCCCACCCGCATGGCCTACGAACGGGTGATTCCCATCGTCGACATCACCGCTAAACTTCTGTCGAACGCCTTGTCCTACCACTGAAACCGCGACAAGGCACAAGAGCGCGGGTACAAGCGCCTGAATCTCGCCCCTTCAACCCTGGACCCAGCTCATGCCCTACTACCTCCCCGAACCGCCTTTCAAGCACGACCAGCCCGCCCGCGTCGGCATCCTGCTGATCAATCTGGGGACACCCGAGGCGCCGACGGCGGCCGCGGTGCGGCCCTACCTCAAGGAATTCCTCTCCGACCGGCGGGTGGTGGAAATACCCCGCGCGGTCTGGTGGCTGGTCCTCAACGGCATCATCCTCAATACCCGCCCCAAGAAATCGGCGGAGAAATACG
>CAZONS010000228.1:0-6023 GCA_964581195.1 uncultured Thiobacillus sp.
GGCGCCGCCTACCTGGTGTCGAAGGCGATCAAGTCGGCGCGGGTGCTGGCCTTCCCGGAACTGGGCATGGAGGCGGTCTATGAATTCATCGTCGAGGACATGCCGGTGACCGTGGCGGTGGACAGCCGTGGCGAGTCGGTGCACGAGAGCGGTCCGCGCGAGTGGCGGATGAAGATCGGCAGGATTCCGCTGGCCACGCACTGAGGCCGCCGGTGCACTGGCTGGCGCGACTGCTGACTTCACCGCTGCGCGGCGCGGCGCGGATCCTGCGTCTGTTGCGCGATCCTCATGCCCGGCTGGTGGCGGGACTGTTCTTCGCGATCGTCGCGGTCATTCTCGGCCTGGGCTACATGTACACGGTCAATACCGGCTTCGGCTTCTTCTTCCGTGGCTGCGCCGCCGGCTTCGGCGAGGCGCGCATCGCCGCCCTCCTGATGCTGACCCCGATCGCCTTCGCCCTGGCGCTGTCCGCCGTTGGGGAGGCCATCCAGTGGATGGAGACGCGTCGGCGCGGCAAGGGCTTCAATCTGGGGTTTTTCTGGAAACTCGCCGGCCTCGGCGGCATTTCCCTGCTGACGGTCTATCTGCTCGGGCGCTGCTGAAGGCCATTCACGACGGAATTCGGCCGCCGGGGGTGGAAGGGCGTAGGCTGGGTTTCGCTATCGCTCAACCCAGCCTACGTGGCTGTTGCGCGCGGAGCGGGCCGGGGTCGCGACGCCCGCGTTGGCGCTTATTTCCTTGAGACCTTGAGCCGCGACATGTAGTCGCTGACCGCCTCGATGTCGGTGTCGGTATAGGACTTGAGCAGCTTCACCATCTCCGGGTTGGCGTTGCGGCGGCCCTGGTCGCGGCTTTCGTAGGTCTCGCGCAACAGGTATTCGTAATGCTGGCCGGCCACGCGCGGGTGGAACTTCCGGGCATCGCCCTCGCCATTGTCGCCATGGCAGCTCGCGCAGTCCTTGTCGTAGAGGCTCTTGCCCAAGGCCAGCTTGCCGCCGTCGCCCTTGCCATTGTTCGCGGGGACCGGCAGCTGATTGAGGTGGGCGGCGATGTCCGCGATCTCCTCGGCGCTGACGATCCATTCGCCGGAGAAGGGGTACATGCGCGGGTTGTCGCGGCGGCCGGCGCGGATGTCCATCATCTGCTTGATGATCACACTGGCATGCTGGCCTGCCAGTTGCGGGTAGTCGGCGTCGGCGAGACCGGAGCCGTCGGCCTTGTGGCAGCCCTTGCAGATCTTGTAGCTGGCGGCGCCGCGTTGCGCGCTGGCCTTGTAGGCGAGAGCGCGTTTCATGTCCTCGTCGGGCGCGTTCCAGGTGTAGCCCCAGGTTTCGATGCCGGCGGCGCGCGGTTGATGGCGGGCCTCGGGGTTGGCGGCACGCGCGTCGATCGAGACCAGGGAGACGGCGGCAATGGCGATCAGGGTGATTTTCATGTTCATGGTGGTCGTTCCTCGGTCTCAGGGCATGCTGGCCATGTATTCGGCAACGGCGCGGGCTTCTTCTTCGCTCATCCGTTCCGCCACGGTCTGCATCACGCGGGTGCCATTGGTCCGCTTGCCGGCGGCGTAGAGGCGGAACTGGTCGAGCACGTAGTCGACCCGTTGGCCGGCCACGCGCGGGAATTTACCGTCGCCGGCGCCATTTTCCTCATGGCAACCGTCGCAGGACGGCACATCGGTCTTGCTGTTGCCTTTCAGGTACAAGGCCTTGCCCTGCTTGATCAGGGCGGGGTCGCCCGCGGTGGCGGGCGCCGGTTGCTGCTTGGCGTACCAGGCGGCGAGAGCGGCCAGCTCCGCGTCGGAGAGGCCGCTCATGAGGGGAACCATGAGTTCGCTGACACGCTTGCCATCGCGATAGTCGGTCATCTCGCGCAGTAGATACTTCTTCTGCTGGCCGGCGAGATTGGGGAAGTTGGGCGCCACGCTGGTGCCGTCGGCGCCATGGCAGCCGGCGCAGGTGACGGCCGCCGCCGGCGCGTCGGCGCGGGCGGCGAATGCCAGGCCCATGCCCAGCAAGGCCATGCCGGCGAGAAATTTACGGGGGAACGGGGGCATCGCGGCTCCTCGAATGGACTGAGTCCGGCAAGGATACGCATGCGCCGTTAGCGCGTGAATCCATCCGCGCGGGCGGCCGTTCGGGAGATTGATGCGGATCAAGGATTCGCGGCGCCCGCGTCTCGTGCACAATAGCTTCCGCTTGCACGGGGAGACCGCGATGGAATGGCTATGGTGGCATTGGGTGGTGCTGGGTCTGGGGCTGATCGCCCTGGAGATGCTGGCGCCCGCCTTCTATCTGATCTGGTTCGGCCTCGGCGCCCTGCTCACCGGCCTGATCGCGGCGGTGCTGCCGCTGGGCTTCACCGGCCAGTGGGTGGTCTGGAGCCTGGCCTCGGCGCTGATGGTCGGCGTCTGGATGAAATTCTTCCGCAACCCCAACCGCACCCACGCGGGCCAGGCCAAGGAGGGCGCGCTCGGTGTCGTCGGCCTGGTGACACGTCCGGTCGATGAACTGAGCCAGGGCGAGATCCTGTTCCAGCGCCCGGTCCTCGGTTCGGACCGCTGGCCGGTGGTGGCGGATCAGGCGATCGCCGCCGGCGCCAAGGCGCGGGTGGTGGATGTGCTCGGGCAAACCCTGAAAGTCGAACAACTCTAGGAGAATCACATGGGCGGCGAAATCGTATCCATCGTATTGATCGCGTTTCTGTTCATCACCCTCTGGAAGGGGGTGCGCATCGTGCCGCAGGGCGAGGAATGGGTGGTCGAGCGGCTCGGCAAGTACCTCAAGACCCTGATGCCCGGCCTGCACATCCTGGTGCCCTACATCGACAACCTGGCGTACAAGGTGACGACCAAGGATCTGATCATGGACATCCCGCAGCAGGAGGTGATCACCCGCGACAACGCGGTGCTGATCACCAACGCCATCGCCTTCGTGAAGGTCACCGACACCCAGAGCGCGGTCTATGGCGTCACCAACTTCCAGATGGCGGTGATGAACCTGGTGCAGACCTCCTTGCGCGCCATCATCGGCGACATGGACCTGGACCAGGCGCTGTCCAGCCGAGATCACATCAAGGCCAAGCTCAAGGCCTCCATCGCCGACGACGTGGCGGACTGGGGCCTGACCCTGAAATCGGTGGAGATCCAGGACATCAAGCCCTCGCCGACCATGCAGAAATCCATGGAAATGCAGGCGGCGGCGGAACGTGAACGGAAAGCGGCGGTGACCCGCGCCGAGGGCGAGAAGCAGGCCGCCATCCTGGAAGCGGAAGCCCGCCTGGAATCCGCCAAGCGCGACGCCGAGGTGCAGGTGCGCCTGGCCACGGCCAGCGCCGAGGCGATCAAGCTGGTGGCGCTGGCGCTGCCGGACAAGGAATTGCCGGCGCTGTACCTGCTTGGCGAAAAATATGTCGGCGCCTTGAAATCCCTGGCCAGCGCCGAGGGCAGCCGCACCGTGCTGTTGCCGGGTGACCTGATGAAATCCCTGGAGGGGCTGTTGGGGAGCAGGAAGTAACCCTGGCGGGTACAATGCGCGTGGATTTCCTGCTTGAATTTTTTTTGCCTCAAGTTAAAGTGAAATCTAAAGATTTTGTCTCAAGCGCCGATGTTTGTTGTATTGCGCTTATGTTCCCGGTGCGCCCCCAGGAGTGAAAATGAGGAAGACACTGCTATTCCTGACGCTATTGGCATTTCTGGCCTCCCCCGTGCTGGCGGTGCCCGAGGTGGAAGCGGCCCAGAATGGCAAGACCAAGGTTTCCAAGGTCTCCAAGGTCTCCAAGGCAAAGCTGAAAGCCAAGAAATCCAAGGTTTCCCTGAAGGCGAAAGCCAAGGGCAAGAAGAAGGTCAGCCACGCGGGCAAGCACAGGAAGGTCGTCGCCAAACCGGTGATGACGCCACTGCGCGCGGTGTCCTACGACCACGCCTGGGTCGACGAGGACCTCAACCTGCGTTCCGCCGCCGCCCTCGTGGTGGACCAGAAGACCGGCGAAGCCCTGTACTCCAAGAATGTGGACATCCCCACGTCCATCGCGTCCATCACCAAGCTGATGACCGCGATGGTGACGCTCGATGCCGAACTCGACCTCAACGAGGAAATCGAGATCAGCGGCGAGGACGTCGACCGGCTCAAGGGCACGGGTTCACGCCTGGCGCTGGGCACCACCCTGACCCGCGAGGAATTGCTGCACCTGGCGCTGATCGCCTCGGAAAACCGCGCCGCCGCCGCGCTCAGCCGCGCCTATCCAGGGGGGCGCGGTGCCTTCATCGCCGCGATGAACCGCAAGGCGCGCGAGATCGGCATGAAGGAGAGCCACTTCATCGACGGCACCGGCCTCCACAGCGGCAATCGCGCCACCGCCGCCGATCTGGTGAAGATGGTCGACGCGGCCTACCGTTACCCGCTGATCCGCCAGATCACCAGCACCGGCAGCTACGACGTCTCGGTACCGGGAACCCGGGTGGTGAAGGTCCGTGAAAACGGCAAGGTCCGCAGGATCGCCCGCTCCGTGCAGCGCCACATCGCCTTCGTCAACACCAACAGCCTGACCCGCAACCAGGATTGGGACATCGGTGTCTCCAAGACCGGCTACATCAACGAGGCGGGCCACTGCCTGGTGATGCAGACCAAGATCGCGGAACAGAAAGTGATCATCGTGCTGCTGGATTCCCTGGGTAAATGGAGCCGGATCGGCGATGCCCAGCGTATCCGCAAATGGCTGGAGCATGACAGCCGCGTGGCCAGCCATCATCCCACCCGTTCCTCGACCTGACTCCCGTCTTACCCCCCATGAAAAAAGCGGCCTTGGCCGCTTTTTTCATGGCCGCGCCTGGCGTGGCCCGCGTATATCGGCCGTGCGACCGCACTGATCCTGAAAAATTTGATGTCCATCAAGGAAGTATGGGTTAGCCCATTCCTACTATGGCCCCCCTGGATTCAATCGTGGGCTGTCCACGTTTGTCGAAACAGTAGGAGGAGTCGATGCGATACAAATTGCTGTTTGCCATGGCCGCCCTTGGGATTGCCGCCATACCCGCGCAGGCCGCCGACCCGATCGAGGGTCTGGCCCGCACCTGCAACAACTGCCACGGCACCAACGGCGTGAGTGTCGGCCTGTCGATGCCCTCGATCGGCGGCCTGTCGGAGGCCTATCTGAAGAACATCATGATGGAGTGGAAGAGCGGCGCCCGCGAGTCCGCCAACATGACGCGGCTGATCAAGGGCTACACCGATGAGGAGATCGCCGGTCTCGCCAGGTACTTCGCCAAGCAGCCCTGGGTGCCGCAGGTACAGTCGGTCAGCGCCGACCTGCTCGCCAAGGGCAAGGACGTCACCGACCGTTGCGAGACCTGCCACGGCGTCACCGGCGGCGCCCCGGACGGCGACGACGTCCCGCGCCTGAACGGCCAGTGGGCCAAGTATCTGGAACTCGAACTCGTCAAGTATCGCGACGAAGGCTTCCGGATGACCCACAAGAAGATGATCAAGAACGCCCGCAAGATGGAAGAGGGTGATGTATCCACCGCCGCCAAGTACTACGGCGCCCAGAGCAAGTAAGGGGATGAGCATGAGCCAGATCAACCGTCGTCAATTCATCAAGGCCCTCGCCGTCGCCTCCTCCGCCACCGCCCTGTCCTTTCCGTCCATTGCCCGCGCCAAGGGCAAGGCGCGCGTCGTCGTCATCGGCGGCGGCTATGGCGGCGCCACCGCCGCCAAGTACGTCAAGCTGCTGGATGGCGGCATCGACGTCACCCTGATCGAACCGAACGCGGTCTACACCTCCTGCCCGCTGTCGAACGAAGTGATTTCCGGGCACCGCGACATCAAGACCCTGCAGGTGGGCTATGACGGGCTGAAGAAGCGCGGCGTCAACGTGCTGCAGGACATGGTGACCGGCGTCGACCGCGCCCGGAAGGTGGTGACCACCAAGGGCGGCAAGAAGCTGCAGTACGACGCCCTGGTGATGTCGCCCGGCGTCGAATTCCACTACACCGGCATCGAAGGCTATTCCGAGTCGCTGATCGA